>CAZDWG010000110.1:0-5287 GCA_964509005.1 uncultured Zetaproteobacteria bacterium | reverse complement strand
ATATGCTTGGCAATGCTGAAATTTTACAATCAAAAAAACTTGCCCTGTTCTGTTCCCGTAAATGCCCCGGCAATCTGATTCTGAAAGCCTGTGATCTGGCTCATTCCTTGCGGGATGCAGGCACAACCGTAATCAGCGGTTTTCACACTCCGGTAGAAAAGGAATGTCTGCGCATTCTGTTGCGAGGCACACAACCCATCATCATCTGCCCGGTCCGCTCCATTGAAGGTATGCGCATACCCGTAGCATGGCGGCCTCCCTTGAGACAAGGCCAACTTCTTGTGCTTTCTCCTTTTGAGAAGAAACACCACCGCATGACGGCGGCCCTAGCAGAACAACGGAACCTGTTCGTCGCGGCAATCGTGGAGGATGTTTTATTTATTCATGCTGCCATTGGCAGTCGAACGGAACATTTTGCGCAAACCTGTCTTCAACAAGGGGATAACACCTACACACTTCATCACCCGGAAAATGAAAATCTGTTGGGCTCCGGAATCCAAATCCTTGATTGATAATTCACGGGGTATGACCATCCGGGAACTCCTTCGTTCCGCATCGCAGGCATTGCAACAGGCAGGGTGCGGCGCTCCGCGGCTGGATACGGAACTGTTACTGGCAACGACGCTGAAGAAGGATCGCACATGGCTCATCGCCCATGCGGATGAAAATGTGCCATCCACTGTTCGAAACATCTTTACATCCCTGCTGGAGCGGCGTCGCCAACGCGAACCCCTGGCCTACATTACGGGAGAAAAAGAATTCTGGTCACGTCCTTTTTTTGTCACCCCGGATGTACTCATCCCTCGCCCTGAAACCGAGCATTTGATTGAGTCCACACTGGAGTATTATCCGGATACAAAAAAAGAGCTTCGTTTCTGCGATATCGGCACCGGTAGCGGTTGCATTGCGGTCACGCTCGCTTGTGAATACCCGCGAGCACAAGTGAGTGCGACCGACATTTCGCATGCAGCCCTGCATATTGCACGCAAGAATGCCCAACGGCACGGCGTTTCGTCCCGTATCGAATGGTATCAGGGCGATATGTTCGCGGCCCTGGGAAAACAGAATGACTCCTTTGATGCTATTGTGTCCAATCCGCCCTATATTGCGCGGGATGAACTGGCAGTGCTGGAAAAAGAACTGAAATTTGAACCCCGGCACGCCTTAACCGATGACGCCAACGGATTACGCCATCTGCGAACGCTGCTTGACCAAGCTTCATTATGGCTGAAGGAGAATGGAATGCTGATCACTGAAACCGGACGATGCGGCCTGCCGGTTCCACCGCCATCCTTGCGGCTGGAGCGTCACATCATGGATCTCGCCGGCAATCTTCGGGCGGGCCTGTTTGTGCATCAGCCGATATGAGCAATCTCACATGGGCAGGCATCATCCTCGGCGGCAGCGGACTTCTCTACCAGACCCTCGCCATATTGGCGCTGCTGGTATGGTCCAGGCGCAGCCTTCCGCGACAATCCTCTGCCAAACTGCCGGTCAGCATTCTCAAGCCCCTGTGCGGTCTGGAACCGCGCCTGTATGATAACCTGCGCTCATTTTGTGAACAGGATTATCCTCGCTATGAAATAATTTTTGGCGTTCACTCCGCCGATGATCCGGCGCTGGCCGTGGTGCGCCGCCTGCAATCCGAATTTCAACAACTGGATATCCACATCGTGATTCAGAAGGCAAGCGATTGTATCAACCGCAAGATCGGCAATCTGACCAGTATGCAACGGCGCGCATCCTTCGATTATCTCGTGATTTCCGATAGTAGCACGGCTGTCGGAAGGGATTATCTTTCGTATCTGGCCGCTGACCTCGATGAGGAAGGTGTCGGCGTTGTCACCTGCCTGTACCGCGCCTGTCCACAGGATTCATTCTTCTCGCGTCTGGCGGCCTTGTATATGAACGCTTCCTTCACCCCATCCATCATGGTCGGCTGGATGTTGGGTATGCGAGACTTCGGTTTCGGTTCCACGCTGGCGCTACGTAAATCGGCATTGGATACCATCGGTGGTTTCGCGGCGCTCGGGGATCACCTGGCGGATGACTACATGCTGGCCCACTTATTACGCCAGCATGGGCTGAAGACCGTACTCTCTCCCTGTCTGGTTGATACCGTGGTGCATGAATCTTCCCTTGCCCGCCTGTGGTCACATGAAATGCGCTGGGTACGCGCCGTATGCATACAGCAGCCGACAGGCCACATGTTCTCCTGCGTCACGCATACCCTGCCAATAACGTTGGTTGCATGGGCATTGACCTACCATGCAATACCCTTCGCCTGGATCATGCCATGCGTGGCACTTCTTTTGCGCATGGTGACTGTATATTGCGGGCGCGGGCTACATCGCATGCCGCATCAGGCCGATGCATTCCTGATACCTTTGCGCGATATACTTTCATTCGCCATCTGGCTGGGCAGCTATTTTGGTCGCCATATTCACTGGCGAGGACGCGCCTTCACATTAAACAGGGACGGACGCATCCAGGACGCAAAACAGGTTGGAGGAATTACGGAATAACATGGTCCTTCTCCATCCAACCTTAACCCAAGATCCGACATTGACATGCGGCGCATGCCGCAACCCTTTGCTTAATCACATCATACCTGCCTGACACACATCCGGACACATAAATAATCATGCTATTCCGCAAGCTTTTCATTGCCTGAAAACAGACGCATCTACCCACGCCTGCTGGCAAAACTGGCGATCTTCTGCCATACGCGTGCATGGCTCATCGTCGCGGGCGCACTGCTCCTCACGGCCGGTTGCATGCAATATATCGTATCTCATATGGCGGTCAGCACAGATTTTAACGCCTTGCTCTCCCAGAAACTTCCCTTTGCGGAAAATCACGCAGCTCTGGAAAAGGCCTTTCCCCGCCATAACGACACGGTGCTGGTGGTCATAGATGGCGATACTGCCAGTGTAACCGCATACGCCGCGCGCACATTCACGGCATGGCTTACACGGCATCCTGATGTGGCCAATCAATTCTACGACCCTGGTGACAGCACCTTCTTTCAGAAGAACGGGCTGCTCTACCTAAGCCCGAAAGAACTCGGTTCCGTAAGCAACAGACTGATCGCCATGCAGCCTGTATTGTCGCAACTGGCGCGGGATACAAGCCTGCCAGGCATGACAAAACTCATCAAGGAAGCGCTGGATCACGGCCTGTCGGACACCCCGGACGAGGCCATAACGCTGGCCCGCATGTTCGATGCATGGCGTGCAGCTATCGCCGCTACCGAACAACACCGTTTCTTCATCTTCCCATGGCGCGACATCATGGCGGGCGATACCGATGTTATGACCCCACATCGGCGCATCATTGAAGTCACACCCCACATGGATGCGGGTGCGATTCAGCCCGCGGCGCAGGCCATCGAGGCCATCCAAAAGGCTATTCGCACATTGGGCCTCACGCCCAATCATGGCATCCGTGTGCGTCTGACCGGTTCGGCCATGCTGGATTATGTGCAATTGCAGGGCTCCATGCATGCCGCCGGGCTGGCAACGTCGCTGGCCAGCGCCCTGATCCTGTTGCTGCTGTTTATGGCGCTCAGAAATGTTCGCATGCTACTGGCGGCCACCCTGACGCTGGCTATAAGTCTTATCTGGACAACCGCATTCGCTCTCTTTGCCACCGCACCGCTGAATGTTATTTCCATTTCCTTCGCGGTACTGTTTATCGGCATGGGCGTGGATTTCGGTATTCAATTCGGCATGCACTGCCAGCGGCAATCTATACGGGGCGCCAGCGCCGCAGATGCCATCCGCCGCACTGCGGCAGGCCAGGGCGCGGCCATGACAGTATCCGCCGCAGCCGCTGCAGCCGGATTTCTCTCCTTTACTCCGACGGCATACAAAGGTCTTGCCGATCTCGGTATCATTGCCGGTGGCGGCATGGTCCTGGCGCTTGCCGCCACCCTCACCGTACTGCCTGCTTTGATGGGTTTGATGCATTTGCCCGATACGCGGCATCAGGCGGACACGTCGCCTGATTGTTTAGATGACCAGCGTTTGGAGGATGTCTGTTCGGGGCGTGAGCATCCATACCATGGATATCGGGCTGCATGGATTTCCGCGCATGCGCGCACCATCGCCGGCGCAGCCGTCGTGATCGCATGCCTGGCGATTCTACCCGCCATGCACCTGACATTTGATTTTAATCCACTGCATTTGCTGAATGCAAACGAACCCGCCGTCAAGACCTTCAAGGATCTGGCCAAGGCATCCAAGGCATCACCTTACGCTATCGAGATACTGGCAAAGGATGGCGATAGCGCGGAGAAACTGGCGGCATCCCTGCGCCGCCAAAGCAGCGTTGCACACGTAATCACCCTGAATAGCATGGTGCCCGACCATCAGGACAAAAAACTCGCGGCCATTGAAGACCTGACCATGATCCTGCCACCGTTCACGCTGAATATGGCGAAATATACGGCATCCAGCCCCGCTGCCATTGAGGCCGCCCTTGGTCGAACGGCACACTTACTGGACGCATACGACCACAGCCATACGGGCAGCCCGCTTGCTTCGCATGCCGAAGCCTTATCGCGCAGCATCAGGGATTTCCTGCATCGTTCCGTCCGTGATAGCGGCATGCCACTGGCACTCGAAAAAATGATGATGCGAGGGCTGGCTCGACAAATCACCCTGCTCGCTTCTTCGCTCACGCCGGAAACCATCACCGTGGACAACCTTCCCCAATCATTGAAACAGCGCTTCCTGGTAAGCGACGGCAGGAGACTTATCCAAGTTTACTCGAAGCTTAACCTGGATAAGCCCGACAATATGGAGCGTTTTGTACGCCAGATCCAGCGCCTCGCTCCACGGGCCAGTGGCGACCCCGTAATGATGGTCGCGGGCGGCCATGCCGTGGCATTGGCATTCCGCCAGGCCAGCACCATAGCCTTCGTATTTGTCGCTATCCTGTTGGTATTCAGCCTCAGAAGTATCCGCTATTGCATCGGCGTGCTGGCACCGCTACTGCTGGCAACACTGTTAACCGCAGCCACGATGGATTTGCTCGGCATGTCTCTCAATCTGGCCAATGTCATCGTGGCACCGCTGCTGGCCGGCCTTGGCGTTTCCTATGGTATCTATATGGCGTTACGTCAGCGTGTGGAAGGTATTGACGGCCTCTTTGCCAGCGCCACACCACAAGCCGTGCTGTTTTCAGCACTGACCACCCTGTGTTCATTCGGCAGTCTGGCCATCTCCGGTGATAAAGCCATGACCAGCCTTGGCGTGACATTAACCATTGCCCTGAGCGCGGT
>CAZDWG010000109.1:0-5299 GCA_964509005.1 uncultured Zetaproteobacteria bacterium | reverse complement strand
AGATTACGCAGGATGTACGCGACTATGCCAGGGAACATGGCCTGGAAACGCGCGACGCCTTTGCAGCAGGCATGGCCGATCAATCTGAACAGTTCGTGGAACAGGGGAGTGAGATTTACCATAAAGGAGATAATCATGCTAACCGCTAAGGATATTATGAACCCGGACCCGCCGCATTGTGGTCTGGATACGCCGGTGAACGATGTGATTTCGCAACTGGCGGCAACGGATGCTTCCGGTTTACTGGTGGTGGATGAAGAACAGCGATTGCAGGGCGTGATTACAGAATCCGACCTGGTGGACCAACAAGCCAGATTGCATGTGCCCACGGCCATTGCCGTCTTCGATATGGTGATTCCCTTGGGAGAGAATCGTTTTGAGCGTGAGCTCGCGCGCTTGCAGGCGCTTACGGCAGGCGATTTAATGACCAGCCCCGTTCAAACGGTTGCGCCTGACGCCGCCCTGAATGACATTGCCGCTACGATGAACGATAGCGATATGCATTGCCTGCCGGTGGTTGGTGGCGATACCATTGAAGGCGTGATTACCCAGCACGATGTGATTAAGGCCCTGGCGCATCGCCAACCTGCATAGTGTCTTATGCAAGTTCGTCTGAATAACGAGGCGGAAACCTGTGCCTTTGCCTCCAATTTTGCCGAATCATTAAAAGCGGGTGATTGCGTGGCCCTTTACGGGGAATTGGGCGCGGGAAAGAGTGTGTTTGCCCGTGCGGCGATGCGAACTCTGGGCGTAAATGATGAAGCTATGCCGAGTCCTACATTTTCACTTATTCAGGAGTATGCCGGGAATGGGTGCAGGATTGCGCACATGGACTGGTATCGCCTGGAGTCGCCCGAAGAAATTGAAATGTTGGGTGTGGGTGAGTATTTTCAACCCCCATGGATATGCCTGATCGAATGGCCCGAACGTGCCCCGCGTTTGCTGCCGGATACCGCCATTAACATCCGTATGGAATGTGTGGACGATGATCCGGCTGTTCGCCGGGTTCATGTACTGTCTTCGGAGCCATCCGAGAAACTCCGGGCGCACGATGAAATACTTGCCGTAAAGGAAAGAATGTGGAATGATACAGTATAGTATAACCTTGCATGGATCATGTGGGTTGCCACGGGAGTTGATATGGGTATGGAACTGACTGAAGCCGCCGCAGGGAAGATTCAGGGGCTACTGGCCAAGGAAAACAATGATGCGTTGCACCTGCGCATCTTTGTTTCCGGTGGAGGTTGTTCCGGTTTTCAGTACGGATTCACCTTTGATGAGGAAATAAAGCAGGATGATACGGTGGTGGAGAGCGGCGGCGTCAAGCTGCTGGTGGATGCCATGAGCCTTGACCTGCTCAAGGGGTCCGAGATTGACTATCAGAGTTCGCTACAGGGTGAATCATTTGTCATCCGCAACCCGAATGCAGGATCCACCTGCGGCTGCGGTCAATCGTTCACTCCGGCAGAGAGTGGCTCCGGCTGCGCTAACGCAGGCTATTGATAAAAAGGGGCCGGTTTCTTGCCGCGTAACTACTCAGCACCCATCGTTTTGTCATTGCGAAGGAGCGAAAGCGACTGCGGCAATCTTGAATTTCGTGGAAATACGAGATTGCTTCGTCGTTCCTCCTCGCAATGACAGCCAATCCATAGGGGTGCTGAGTAGTTACCTTGCCGCAAAGGTACGCAAAGGAAAACTACGGCCACGCTTGATTTCTGAAGACCGCGAGCAACCTGACATGCAGGAACGTGACTGGACTACACCAACACATGACACATTACCTGTTAGACACAAATATATGCATTTACATCATCAACAAACGCCCGCTGGAAGCATAGGATTGCCCGATGCCTGAACTCGCCTTGCAAGTGCGAAACCTGCACAAGATTTACAGCAACGGAAAATCCGCCCTGGATGGCGTGGATCTGGATGTACCCAGGGGCGCGTTCTATGCGCTCCTGGGGCCAAACGGAGCGGGTAAAAGTACGTTGATCAATATCCTGGCCGATATTGTCCGCCCCTCATCCGGGACGGCATATTTGATGGGCCGCGATATGTTTCGCGACAAGGGGTGGTGTAAACGGCATATGGGCGTGGTACCGCAGGAAATAGCCTTTGACCCGTTTTTTAATCCGCGTGAAATGTTACGTATTACCTCCGGCCTGTTCGGGTGTAAACCCGATAGTGCATGGATTAATGAATTACTGGATATTCTCGAACTCTCCGCGCATGCCGACAAGAACGCACGTCAGCTCTCCAGTGGTATGCGCAGGCGTTTGCTGGTGGCGCTGGCGCTGGTGCATAAGCCGTCATTGGTGATTCTCGACGAGCCGACGGCGGGGGTCGACGTTGAGCTGCGCCGTCGCCTGTGGGATTTTATGCGTGAACTGAACCGTGCGGGGACGACCATATTATTGACCACGCATTATCTCGAAGAAGCTGAGGAGTTGTGCGATCATGTGACCATCATCAATCAGGGGCGGGTGGTGACGGATCGCTCCATGCAAGAATTGATGCACGAAGACGCCGGACGCTATCTGTGGTTGCATTATGGCGATGGATTCACTGTGTCACGTGAGGATATGCTGGCGCTGGCGGACTTTTATCCACGTACCAGTGACCGGGGTGTTTGCCTGACGCTACGCCACGGAAGGCCGGATGAAACCAATTTTCATGAGGCCTACCAGGCGGCAGTGTCGCGCTTTGGCGCACCGGTGGATGCGGGCGTGCGCCAGGAGGATTTGGAGGATGTGTTTCTTCGCCTGACCCATGACAGGAACCCTTTGCAAGGGGGCCGGGCATGAAGTCCACCAATCCACGCGGTGCATGGACGCTGTTTCTGCGCGAGACCCGCCGCTTCATGAACGTGAAGATGCAGACCATCGTGGCGCCTGCATTGACGGCCATCCTGTATCTGCTGGTGTTCCACTATGCCATGGGCAAGCGTTCGGTGCCAGGGATGAATGTCGATTATTTCTCCTTTCTGATTCCTGGGCTGGTAATGATGTCCATGCTACAAAATGCGTTCGCCAACACGTCCAGTTCCATGATTATCGGTAAAGTGATGAATGTGCATATCTACCTGCTGATGGCGCCGCTTTCCGCGATTGAGGTGGTCGGCGCATTTTTGGCTGCCGCCGTGGTGCGTGCGTTGACCGTTGCCACAGTGCTGCTTCTGGTCCTTGCGCCGTTTACCGCGATGGCATTTGCGCATGTTGGCCTGATTCTGCTCTACGGCGTGTGCGGCAGCATTCTGATGGGTGGTTTTGGTCTGATTGCCGGTATGTGGTCAGATAAATTTGATGATATGGCGCTGATCAGTAACTTCGTCATCATGCCGCTGACTTTTCTCTCCGGCGTATTCTATTCAGTCAAACAATTGCCGCCGTTCTGGCAGCATGTAAGCCATTTTAATCCGTTCTTCTATTTGATCGATGGTTTCCGCTACGGATTCATCGGAGCAGGGGACAGCAATCCCTTTACCGCCATGTGGGTGGTCAGTGGCGCCACGCTGGTCTGCATGACCGCCTGCTGGGGCTTGTGGCATATCGGTTGGCGGTTAAAGGAATAGCATTGCTCATATTCTCACGAAGTATGGAACAACCATGAGTACGATTCCAATCACGACAAGCAGAAGAGTGTTGGCGATAAAATACGGGAAGACCATGAGGAGCAACCCGCAAACCAGTGGGACGGCTGCCTTCCGCTTTTTGCCGTACACGAAGAAAGCGAGTCCGCATGAGCCGAACAGCAAACCCCAAAGGAGTCCCCACGCGTTCAAGCCGGTTCCAATATTTATGGGTGTAAGTCCTTCGTGTGTGAATCCTGCTATCATGGCAAAACGATGGTGCAAACATTGGCCGAAGGCAAGGATGAAATCGTGATGATGAAATGTGCGATACATACGCAAGAGGAAAGGCTCCCCGATTTAACCCGCACGATTCATACGGGTTGAAACAGGTATGGCTAAACAATCGAAAAGCAAGGCGAAACGCAAAACGTCGGTGTGGTTCCAGCGGCATGCGAACGATCCGCACGTGCGCCGTGCGCGGAGGGAAGGAAAGCGCTCGCGCGCGGTTTTCAAGCTTACTGAAATTATCGATAAATATGGGTTGTTACAACGTCAAACGCACGTGATCATTGATCTCGGATGCGCGCCGGGATCATGGAGTGCGGAGCTGGTGCGCTACGCGGGAACGCGCGGCTTGATTATCGGTGTTGATTTGCTCGATATGCAGCCGCTTGGGGGCGTACATTTCATTCGGGGAGACTTTACCGAAGCGGGTACGCTGGCCTGCGTGGATGAGATGCTGGCCGGGCAGCGGGTAGATATGGTGGTTTCAGATATGGCCCCGGAGATGAGCGGCCACAAAATGATCGATCAGGCGCGCACCCTCGGTTTAAACGATGCGGCGCTGGATTTTGCCGTCAACCATCTGCGCGAGGGTGGGTATTTGTTGCTCAAGAGTTTTATGGGTGAAGGTTTTGATGCGTTCAAACAGGAGATGGGCGGCTGGTTTGCCAGCATCAAGGTGGTCAAGCCCGCAGCAAGCCGCAAATCATCCAGTGAAGTTTATCTTCTGGGGCAAGGATTCGTTACGAACAAAGGAACAAGTAAGGGCACGGAAGTATTTATGAATAATCCAAGTTAAACCCGGATGGAATCCTGGCGGCGGATGATTTCACCCATGCTGCGCACAATAAATGCCATTAGCTTCAACGCCAGGTCGGGGTGTTCCTGCATCAGTTGACGAAAGTGTTTGCAGGAAATTTTGTACACTTCACAAGGGTTATCGGCAGTTACGCTGGCGATGGAGGTTTCGTCGCCGAAGAAACTGATCTCGCCAAAGGTTTTTACATCTTCTCTCGAACTGAGTGTTACGACATGATCCACATGTTTCTGCGTAATAGTGACGTTGCCGGACCGCAACAGATATAGATTTTGAACCGATGTTCCCTGATGAATAATGGGAACATTCTCCGGCACGAATTCTACCTCAATCATTTCAGTCAACACCGCTTTGTCCTTATCGGGCAGATCGACCACGCGCAGTTGATTCCTCAACCATGTAAAATCAATATGCATTGGTCATCTCCCTTTCAGGGTCTGCATGCTGCCTGAAGGGGTCGTTCTTGTCCAAAAATCCAGGAGTCTGTCGGGCTTCCGGACATTTGCATATTGACACATATCAGTAGTATGCAGCCATGCGTTTGTTTGCGGCGATTGAAGATGCGTTCCTCGCAGGGTAAATATTCGGCTAGGCCGTTTTACTGAGTTTCAGTCAGTTTATTTTTGTAT
>CAZDWG010000108.1:0-5305 GCA_964509005.1 uncultured Zetaproteobacteria bacterium | reverse complement strand
ACGTCCGGTTCTGTGAGGGTGAAATTCAGTAATGAATGAACTACTCGACTAGATGCCCGTATTGAAATGAATTTTATTGCCCGGATAAAATAGAAAAGGCGCCATTCGGCGCCCATGGAATCATCTGGTGTAGTAAAACTCAGGCTGCTTTTTGCACCTTGCCCGAACGCAGGCAGCGCGTGCATACACGCACATGGCTGACATGACCGCCGACCATAGCACGTATCCTGTGCAGATTCGGCAGAAAACGCCGTCGGGTTGTGTTGTGGGCATGACTCACATTGTTTCCGCTCATCGGTCCCTTGCCGCAAATGTTACAGCGTTTGGCCATGGTGTATGTACCCCCTATTTCGAAATAGCCTTCTAAAAAGGAAGCGCACTTTAGGCGAAGATGCCTGACGATACAAGCACGTCTTGTTAGCAGTACGAAAGTTCGCCAAGCTTGCCGCATGTATCAGGTGCTGTTGCAGGATATAACCGTGATTCCCGGCGTTGGGGTAGCCCTTGCTAAACGGCTTGCCGGTGCGGGGATGTGTTGCGTGGGGGATTTGTTGTTGTTTCTGCCAAAGGCTTACCTTGATGATAGAGTTAGCATTCCCATGCGTAATCTACAGGAAGGTGTAGCGGCGCGTACCAGCGGGCGGGTGCTGAAGGTTGAAGCCACCGGTATGGGTAACAGACGGCAGGTGACGATTTTTTTGGGCGATGATAGCGGCGCTCAGGTTCAATTGCGTTTCTTTCATTCTTCCTATCTGTTGCGTGATGCACGGCTAGCTCCAGGGCGCGAGATCAGCGTGCGCGGCAAGCCGGAATGGCGGTGGGACTCCTGCCGGATGATGCATCCCGAATGGATGCCGCTGGAAGCATTTGGCGGTGGCTGGAAGCCTGTGTATGCCTCTGTTGCGGGGCTTACAGGTGTGCGTATTGCGGGCATGATTCAGCGGATACTGTCGTTATTGCCGCGCACGGCTATCAGTTCGTTTGATACAGACCTGAAAGAATACCCGTCGTTTGGCCAATCTTTGCGACTGGTGCATACTCCGAACACGGATCCTGATTCCAGCTCCGTGCGGCAGGCCATGGTGCGTTTGCGCCTGGAAGAGCTGCTGACCTATCTGCATTTGATGCGCAACATGCGTCAGAAAGCACAGGTTTCTGCTCCGAAATGGCTGCAAACAAATATTATAGAGGTCTTTCTTACCTCGCTTCCCTACCCGTTAACCGAAGGACAGGCCAGAGTCTGGAAAGAGATCTGGCACGATCTGGACAGGGGTTTCCGCATGCATCGGTTGCTTCAGGGCGATGTGGGGGCGGGTAAAACATGGGTTGCGGCGTTATCCATGTTGATGGCGGTAGAGCATGGTTTTCAGACTGCGCTGATGGCGCCGACCAGTGTATTGGCGCAACAGCATGCGGAAACGCTGAATGAACTTTTTGCGTCATTGGGGAAGAAGGTAGAGCTGCTGACCGGGGGGATGCGCGCGAAGGAGCGAGGAAGGATTCTTGATGGTCTGGCCGATGGAAGTGTGGATATGGTGGTCGGTACGCATGCCCTGATTTCGGAGGAGGTCCGATATCATCATTTGGGCCTGGCTGTGGTGGATGAGCAACATCGTTTTGGCGTGCGCCAGCGCTGGGCTCTGACTGAACGCGGAACCGCCGTACACTTGCTGGCTATGACCGCAACGCCGATTCCACGCTCGCTGGCGTTGGCGCTGTATGGCGATATGGACTTGAGCCTGATGCGAGGCATGCCGCCGGGGCGCAAGCCGGTGGAAACACGGGTGATTTCAGGGCGCGGCAAATTGGCCGATGGTATGCGCCGTATGCTGGATGAGAACGGGCGCATTTACTGGATTGTGCCGCGTATTGATGAGGATGAAGGCGGTCTCTCCGTGGATCAACGGGCGGAAGCACTAAAGGCACGATTCCCTGATGCTGGTGTGCTGGGCCTGCATGGACGCATGAAACCAAAGGAAAAGGATGCGGCGCTGGGTGCTTTTACAAGGGGTGATTGCCGCCTGCTGGTTTCCACCACGGTGGTTGAGGTGGGCGTGGATGTTCCCGAGGCGCGCCTGATGGTGATCGAGCAGGCGGAAGGTTACGGGCTGGCACAATTGCATCAGTTGCGCGGCAGGGTGGGGCGTAGCGATGCGCAGAGCTATTGCGTGCTGCTGCTATCAAAGGACGCATCGGAGGCCGCGCTTTCACGATTGAGTCATATGGCCGCGTACCATGATGGCTTAAAACTGGCGGAACTCGATTTGGAATTGCGTGGCGCAGGTGATGCGCTGGGGGCGCGCCAGAGTGGTGAGGCCGGGTTCCGATTGCTGGATATCGTTCGCGATGCGGCGCTTATCCGTCACTGGCATGAGCAGCTTCCCTCCGTGGAACCGACGGATGCCATGATTCGCTTTTGGCGGCCGGTGGCCGGGAGCGTGGATTAAGCCGCACGGTACATTTCCCATAAGCCCGGCAGGCTCATGGCCTGCACCACCGCCACGCAGTAGGTTTCCCGCAGGTCAGGCGATGGGGACCATCATGGCATGGTAGGGCACATCCACTTGCATTGGCGCGGCCTCATGGCCGGGAAGCCACGACTGGAAGCGAATCCGAATGGTCAGGTGGTTGCCGGAAATATCCGGGATGATGCCGCCTTCTACCTGTTCAGGTGTCAAACCGACAATGATCAGGCCAAAATGATGGGCACGACCAGGCAGGATCTGGTCTGAGCCGCCCGCAGCCAGATGCGGCTCCCAATCAACATAATCGTGAAGCATGGCATGCAGGCCCATCACCGCGCCAGACAGTTTTTGAATATACTCCTGCAGGCGTTGTCGTCTTTCCGTATTTTTCCATAGAGTTGGAAGTGCTTGGGGCAAGTTCCGCTGATGGCCCAGCCAGTCATATTTTTTCAGTGCATTCAGCCATGTCTCAATGAGCGCATCCGAGTTGAGCCAGTCTAATACGCGTTCCTGCCCATTGCGCAGGGTTTGTATATGTTTCTCAATCGTTTTACAGGAGTCCATAATCTTGTCGCGGAACCTGGGATGATCTTCAGCCAGGGTTTCCAAATGCTCGCGCAGGGCGGTCAGCAGGCCGACAAGCTCGGGCAATGCAGGTTTTCGTCCCTGTTCGCCGGCAAGTGAGATGCGCACATCTACACAGGCCTGGAGCCATTGATAGGCTTGCTGTTCTCGTTCAGCTTTGGCGAGACAGGATAATCCATCGCGTAATTGCAGAAAGGCTTGCATACGCTGGCTTAATGGAAAGGAAAATCGGATCAGATTGCTCATGTTCTCCTGCTAAGTCGGTATGAATGGCGGTGTGAATGGAGCGGGCAACGGGAATCGAACCCGTGTCACAAGCTTGGGAAGCTTGGGTAATACCATTATACGATGCCCGCAGTCAGGCTCCAGTCTCTGTAGTTTCATCTCCCGGTCAAGGCTGACGGTTACCCCAGGGTCCGACATTGTTTGATATTTTAATCGCTTCCTTGCAGAGGTGGCAACAACCAGATGGCCTGCCCGCTTTCCGTATGGATACGATCCAGCATCTCCTGATGTGCTTTCACATCAACCTCGTCCAGTGGCGGGGTGTTGCGGCGCATTATGTTCGCGGTTTCGTTTTGCTCCGCTCTGTTCCGGGTGCTTTCGGGTAATTGCACGAATGTTTCCGCTACCTGCGCCGTGGCATCCATATCCAGCGAAAACTGTCGTCCGCCGGTCATGGCCAGATAAACTTCAGCGAGTAATTCGGCATCCAGTAGTGCGCCATGCAGGGTTCGTTCCGAGCGGTCGATGTGATAGCGGTCACAGAGCGCATCCAGGCTGTTACGTTGCCCGGGATGTCGCTTGCGGGCAAAAGCCAGTGAATCAATCACGGGTGCTTGCGCCATATTCGGTAACTCGGCAAGATGTAATTCATTCATCAAAAAACCAAGATCAAAGGATGCGTTATGAATAACAAGGGTTGCTCCTTTGATGAAGGATAGAAACGACTCAGCGACATCCGCGAATCCAGGCGCATTCTTTACATCCGCATCGCTGATGCCATGGATGCGAACGACCTCTTCGGGTATGGGTCTGCCGGGGTTGAGGTAGCAATGGAAGACATCGTCCTTTCGTATTTTGCGCCGGGAGACCCTGATGGCGCCAATTTCCACCATACGATCACCATGCAGGGGCGAAAGCCCCGTGGTTTCAGTATCCAGCATGATCAGTTGCATGGCGTGAGTATATGCGGTTCGCGCGTTTTGAGAACCCGCGAGCTAACGCGCGAGCGGGCGTGGGTTTTATTGGGCAGAAGCGGAGAATACAAGATGGTTGCGGCAGTCTGATCTTTTTTCCGCACACAAACCCGGCGTATGCTATAGTCACCGTATAAGATTTTATCCTGGAGGGATGAAATGAAAAAAATACTTATTGGCGTTGTGGCTCTGCTTGTGATTGTTGCCGGTGTTTTCTTTTTTGTCCTGTCATCACTGGATGGCATCGTAAAGGGCGCAATTGAAACCTATGGTTCGGCAGCCACCCATACACAGGTGAGCGTTCGTGATGTAAAAATCAAGATAAAATCCGGTGAGGGTACGATCCATGGTCTGAACGTGGCGAACCCCAAAGGTTTCAGCGATCCCGATATTTTCAAACTGGGTATGATCAGTACGGAGATCGATGCGCGTACCGTGATAAAAAATCCCGTCATTATTAATGCGATCACCATTCGTTCCCCGGAAATTTTTTACGAAATCAATAAATCCGGAGTCTCCAACATAGATGTGCTGAAGAAGAACCTGGCCGGGGCTACTTCGGAGAGTACGGGCAAGAGCAATAAGGGTAAGCCGTTGAAGATGATTATCCGGAAACTGATCGTTGAGGGTGCCAGAGTCAGCGTGAGGATCGCGGCCCTTGGCGGCATGGTGCAGCATGTGCGTATTCCGCGTATCCAGCTTACCGATGTGGGAAAAAAGAGCGGAGGTGCAACAGCCGCCGAAGTAGCGCAGATTCTGGGCAAACGGTTGGTGAAGAGCGTCAGGAGCTCGGTTGCCAGACTGGGCGTGCGTCAATATCTGGGGAAATCCGCGGATTTATTCAAGAAGGGTGCGCTGGGCAAGATTGGTAAAATCGGCGGTGGATTGGGGAATGCCGTGGGTGGCGCTGCCGGGAATATTGGCGGAAAGGTTGGAGGCACCCTGAAAGGTCTGTTGGGGAATTGAATAATTCAGAGCCTCTTGCAAAACTCGTGAGCGGTGATCGGCTTCCCCACTTTGGCCCATTTCCGAGCTGGAATTTCGCTCCATGGAACC
>CAZDWG010000107.1:0-5384 GCA_964509005.1 uncultured Zetaproteobacteria bacterium | reverse complement strand
AAACAAAAATATCCTGACCGCCGTTGCCGCGAAGCATGACATGGTAAATGCCGCCTGGAAGGTGAATGCGTGGTTTGCGTGCCATGATGCCAAACGATAATGCATCTGGATGCTAAGCACAATACCGAAGCCTGACCCTAGTTTTATAGTTCGAACTTGCGTGCCAGATAAGCCTGATATGAATGAACTCCTTTCACACTTTTACTAACAGCATCGGCACGATCATCTACACTTTGAAAACCGCTTGCCGCGGCAGCAAAAGGAAAAACAAGTAAAGCAACGATAAAAAACCAGCGCATAGTCCCCTCCCATCAATTATCCTGCATAATTCCATGAATAATGCAGGACAGCAAGGCATTGGCATCGGGCGGGGTGGATATCTGGAATATTTTCAGTATGAAATACCGGAGATCCCTGATGCCTCTGGCGCGTTTTCTGATGAGTGTGTGCGCGATCACTTGCAGGATCTAGGTTATACCTAAACGAGAATCTCATAAGTTGTGATCCTGGTCACAGATTAAAGATATCACACCTCTTATATTATATGCCAACGAGCGATTGGAGGTGTGATGATGATAAGTGCGAAAATGGGCGTAATCACACATCACAAGTATGCGAAAGATACATCTGATAACATGACGTATCTATTCATTATTTCAGGTGCTATATTGTTCTTGATGATTGCCATTATCGTCATTGGGTGAGGGATTCACCAAGGGGCGCTTCCAATGATTCTAACAGCACCGGCCCTTCGGGTTGCATCTGAAAAGGTGCCTTACCGCGCTTTCTGATGAGGCCTATGGCGACGTTTCCCGCTTCAACGCGAGCATTGGAGATGGGATGTTTGGCACATGATAATCGAGAACCCTTTTATTCAGTAACAACCTTCAATGCCCCCACAGACTGCCAGCGTTTACGATTGTCTGAGCCAGTCCAGCCAGTGAAATCACTTCAATATCCGTACCAACAGGATAACGCTCAGTTCCAGGGTAAACGATAAATTTTTTCGTCGGCAAAAGATCAGAACAGGCAGCATGAAAACCGCGTTCTACTTTCGGCGTTAAACTCCGTTTAACTTCAATCGCCCATAGCGTGTTATCGGGCCATGACAGCAACAAATCAATTTCAGCCCCGCCATTGCTTCGATAGAAATATCCATGCACATTCATACCGGTGCAGTTCAGTAGATTTTCAATCACAAAACTCTCCCAGCTATGACCAACGACGGGGTGAGAAAGAAGGGTTTCTTTGTCGCTTATGCCCAGCAACGCATGGACTATGCCAGTGTCACGAACATAAACCTTGGGCGATTTAACCAGACGCTTGCCCAGATTGGCATGCCACGGTTGCAAGCGGCGCACCAGTAGCAGATCAACCATCAAATCGAGGTAGGCAGCGGCAGTCTTGCCATCCACGCCCAGATTGCGTGCAAATTGCGCCGTATTGAGAATACCGCCCTGATAGTGTGCAAGCATGGTCCAGAATCGCCGTAGCGTTTCAGCGGCAATGCGCGGCCCAAACTGAGGAATATCACGTTCCAGATAACTGCGAATAAAATTCAGTCGCCAACGCAAACTGCCCTGATCATTTATAGCCAGCAAACTTTCAGGAAACCCGCCCCGAACCCACAGCGCATCGGATGTATGCTGCTTCGCTTCGAGTGTATTCAGCCCGGCAAGCTCCAGATAGGCAATGCGCCCGGCAAGGCTTTCGCCGGATTGTTTCAGCAGAGAGAGCGATGCAGATCCGAGCAGTAAATATTGACCAAATTTCCGCCCGTTTCTGCGCCCCTGGTCAATCAGTCCGCGCAACACGGGAAAAAGACCGGGAGCACGATGAATTTCATCAAGAATCACCAGCTTGTCCAGGTGATCGGAGAGGTATAGCTCAGGCTGCTCCAGCTTGGCTCGATCAATTTCAGACTCAAGGTCAAGATAAATGGCCTGAGTGTGATTGGCCACATCCAATGCAAGCGTTGTTTTGCCAACCTGCCGGGGTCCCAGCAATGCCACTGCCGGAGATTCGCCCAATGAACGAACTATTTCAGACTGTAATGATCTTGTTATCATCCTTGCAATTATGGAGTTATACTACCTTATTTGCAACAATGGGTTTATGTCGGCCTTCATCAGAAACAGATAATTTTTCGCTGCCGCGTTTCTTTACGGTCGTTCGACAATAGGTAATCCCGTTTTTATGAACAATAGTTGCGCCACTCTTGGTACAGTCACTTTGTGTGATTTTCTTCATGTTAAAATCTCATGACCCCTGACTCGCTCTCACCTCGCCATCAGATGGATTAGGGGTCAGAACCCGGACGAAAGACTCATCCATGCCTCGCGTATCCATTGGCGATCAAGGTCGCGGCGCAAACGATCCTTCGATGCTTCAATACTGGTTGGTCCGCCCACGGCATAGACAACCCCCTGCACTGAAATAGAGCCACTACCCCATATACGTACATTCTTGCGCCACAGGCTAATGCTCCCCGAACGCGAAAGACGATAGGAAACAGCGATCCCGGAAGCGTCAAAGGTGACCGGAGCAAAGGATTCGCTGATTGCGCTCATGCGCAATTCCGCATCCGCGCCCTTTTCGCCGACGGTGAAGCCTTTTGCATGATCGGTCACATAACGTCGAAATACGGGTAAAAGGCCACGACTGGACCCTTTTACGCCTGTTACCTTGACGATCTGAACATCCTCCGGCATCACACCACGGCCACGCCCTGCCAGATGATAGCCGCAGCCGCCGAATGCCAGCGTCAGGCAGGAAACCGCCACAACTGCCATACGCCTCATTGTGGACATACCACAATATTGAGCAATCTTTCGGGAACCAAAATAACCTTGACGACCCGCATGCCTTCCATCCATTTGGCAATACTGGCATCTGCCCGCGCCGCCGCCAATGCCTCATCCTGTCCGGCATCGTTGGCAACCAGGATCACACCGCGTTTCCTGCCCTGAACCTGCACTACCAGCGTCACTTCATTCCGGGCCAGAGCCGCTTCATCCACCCGCGGCCATACGGCCACGATAGCCATGCCTTCCATGCCCAGAAGTTCCCCCGCTTCGCAGGCAAAATGGGGTACGAACGGCGCCAGCATGGTGACCAGCGCCTGCATGCCCTCACACCATGCGGCATACCCTGTTCTCCCCTCATGTTCATAGGCTTGCAAGCTGTTGGCCAGCTCCATCAAGGCGGCAATCGCTACATTGAAGGCAAAGCCGTGATCAAATGCGTGGGTCACTTTTTTGATGGTCGCATGGATGGTTCGCCGCATGGTCTTGACGGCAGCCTCGTCGTCCTCCCCGTCATTTTCCACACCTGCCCTTTGCAGCAACCGCCAGACACGATTCAGAAAGCGGTGTGCTCCCTCCACGCCAGCGTCGTTCCATTCCAGGTCTTTTTCGGGAGGTGCGGCAAACAGCGTAAACAGGCGCGCCGTATCGGCGCCAAAGTGTTCGATAATCGTATTCGGATCCACGGTATTACCCTTGGACTTGGACATCTTGCTTCCGTTCTTGAGTACCATACCCTGCGTCAACAGGTTTCTGAACGGTTCATCTCCCCCCTGCTCCGGGGTGAACAGACCGGCATCCCGCATCAGCTTGTGATAAAAGCGGGCATAGAGCAGGTGCAACACGGCATGCTCAACACCGCCGATATACTGATCGACCGGCATCCAGCGTGCGATGGCGGAAGCATCCACCATGGCGGCTTCATGACGCGAACTGGTATAGCGGTTCATGTACCAGGACGATTCCATAAAGGTATCAAAGGTATCCAGCTCACGTTCCGCCGATTTGCCGCACCTGGGACAGTCGGCGTGTTTGAAGGCCTCGCATTCGGTCAGCGGCGAAGCGCCACCGGTCGGCTGCAAATGCGTCGGCAGTTTAACCGGCAACTGCTCTTCCGGGACGGCGACCGCACCGCAATCATCGCAATGAATAACGGGAATCGGTGCCCCCCAATAACGTTGACGCGATACCAGCCAGTCGCGCAAGCGGTATTGCACGCGCTCACTGCCTTTGCCGTTTTCCGCCAGCCATGCCGTAATGGCCTGCCTGGCATCCACCGAAGGCATACCGTCAAACCGGGATGAGTTCATCAATATGCCAGCCTCGGTAAATGCCGCCGATTCTATATCCCATTCACCATCAGCAGGCGTGATGACCTGTTTGACCGGCAATCCGTATTTCCTGGCAAACTCAAAATCGCGTTCGTCATGCGCAGGAACGCTCATCACCGCACCCGTGCCGTAGCCCATCAATACGAAATTGGCGACCCATACCGGGACCGTCTCCCCGCTTATCGGATGAACAGCATAAAAACCGGTCGGCATACCCTTCTTTTCCATCGTTTCGACATCGGCTTCCTTGGTGGAAATCCGGCTGCATTCATCCAGAAAACTGGCCAGTTCGGGCGTTGTTTCGGCTGCCTTTCTCGCCAGCGGGTGCCCTGCCGCTACCGCCATATAAGTCACACCCATCAGCGTGTCTGGACGTGTGGTAAAGATATCCAGCCTTTCACCACTTCCTTCGATACCAAAGGACACCCTGGCCCCGACCGATTTGCCAATCCAGTTACGCTGCATACCAACCACTTTTTTCGGCCAGCCGGATAATGTATCAAGATCTGATAACAGCTCTTCGGCATAATCAGTGATACGAATAAACCACTGTTTCAAATTCTTGCGTGTGACCGGCGTATCGCAGCGCCAGCAAACGCCGTCCACCACCTGTTCATTGGCCAGTACCGTATGACAAGGGTCGCACCAGTTCACTTCAGCATCGGACTGATAAGCCAGCCCCTTCTCCAGCAAGCGGGTGAACATCCACTGTTCCCAGCGATAATAATCGGGATGACAGGTGGCCAGTTCCCGCGACCAGTCGTAGGACAGGCCAAGACGCTTCAACTGCCCTCGCATCTGGGCAATGTTGGCATAGGTCCATTCAGCGGGCGGGCGTCCATGCTTGATGGCCGCATTCTCCGCTGGCAGACCAAAAGCATCCCAGCCGATGGGATGCAACACATTAAATCCCTGCATACGCTTATAGCGCGCTACGGCATCACCCAAACAATAATTGCGTACATGGCCCATGTGCAAATTACCGGATGGATAGGGAAACATCACCAGACAGTAGTATTTTTCCCGCGCATCGTCAGATGCATCGGATGCGGCATCCACACCCGATTTTTCCCATATCTTCTGCCATTTGGCCTCTATTTCCTGTGCTAAATAACGCGCTGACACGTATTGCCACTCCTTAACCTGGATTATTCATAAATGCTGCCGCGCCCTCACTTGTTCCTTTGCCCGCAACGAACCCTTGCTCGGGCGTTCGTAAACGCGGTTACGCACATCCATCGCAAGAATC
>CAZDWG010000106.1:0-5461 GCA_964509005.1 uncultured Zetaproteobacteria bacterium | reverse complement strand
GAACTGGGTCTTGAAACCCTTGAGGCATGGGATGTGCCCTTTGCCTCGGAGCGTTTGCGTCAGAGGAAATTCGATTTTTCGCAAGAGGACTTGAAGCCATGGTTCTCCGAAGGGCAGGTGCTAAAGGGTCTGTTCGCGGTGGCGCAAAAGCTTTATGGCATTCGGATTCGCGAACGTGAAAATGTGCCCGTATGGCACCCGGATGTCCGCTTTTTCGATGTTTTTAGCGCGGCGGAAGAACGCATCGCCGGATTCTATCTCGACCCTTATGCCCGACCCCACAAACGCGGCGGTGCCTGGATGGATGAATGTATCATGCGCTGGCGTAAGCCCGATGGCTCGCTGCAACTTCCCATCGCCTATCTGGTATGTAATTTCGACGCACCGGTGGGAGGCAAACCGGCGCTGTGGACACATGAAGAAGTCATCACCCTGTTCCATGAGTTTGGCCACGGCCTGCATCATATGCTGACGCAGGTGGAAACGCTGGATGTATCCGGCATCCGTGGCGTACCCTGGGATGCGGTGGAGTTGCCCAGCCAGTTCATGGAGAACTTTTGCTGGGAACGCGAAGCACTGGACTTGTTCGCCCGTCATGTTGAAACAGGCAAACCTTTGCCCGATGCGCTGTTTGACAAGATGCGCGCGGCCAAAACCCTTCATTCGGGCATGAGGATGTTGCGGCAGGTCGAATTTTCGTTGTTTGATTTTCTGCTGCATACGGAGTTTTCTCCAGAGGGAAAACAAAGCGTTCAGGGTTTCCTGGAGACCGTTCGCGATGAAGTGGCTGTGCTCAAGCCGCCATCTTTCAACAGGTTCCAGAACAGTTTTTCGCACATCTTTGCGGGGGGATACGCGGCAGGCTACTATTCGTATAAATGGGCCGAGGTGCTGTCCGCCGATGTGTTCTCCGCCTTCGAGGAAGCGGAAGTCTTTGACCCTGAAACGGCATCTTCACTGAGGAGAGAAGTGTTGTCCGTTGGTGGCAGCCGTGACATGATGGAAGCATTCATCGCCTTTCGCGGCCGCAAGCCGACGGTGGATGCACTACTGCGGCACTCCGGGCTGGCTGGAGAAAAGTTAGATTATTTATTTACGTCTCCTTAGCCCGGACCATTCATGCAGGGGAATTAGATGATATGCATTTTTTACGCAACATGAAAATACGCGAAAAATTGCTGATCGGGTTTGGCATGATCGGCCTGATCTTTGTGGCTTCGTCACTGTATACCCTGAGTCAAATGTCCGCCGTCAACGAAATAAGCCGTGCCGTGTCTGAACAAAATGCGCCCGCCAGGGACGCCGTCGTGAAAATCAAGAGGGATCTGGTTATGGGGCGTCTGTGGTTTGAAAGAGCCATGGGTGGTGACCGCTCAATATCCAAAGACACTATTTTTGGCCCCTGGGATGACGCAAAATGGTACGTCCAGGCGCTGCTACATGGCGGCCAGAAGGGAGGGGTAAAGATTTTCCCGGTTAAGTCGTCCGCAGTACGTAGCACCCTGGATGATCTTTCCAGGGGACTGGATGCCTTTGTCGCACTGGCTGCACAACGTTATCAGGCCAGACTGAGCGAAGCTTCCGCTGCCAAACATGGAGGTGGATCGGATCAGGCCTTTGATGCGCAATTTGACCGTATGATGGAGAGCATGGGCGCGACTGAAGGCAAGGTTAGCGAGACGATGGCGAAGGATGAGATGCGGATTCAGTTGATATCCGAGGCGGAGCGCCACTCTGCCATCATGGCCCTCATAGGCATGTTGTTGGCCAGCCTGGTCATCGCCGTCTATATCAGCCAGCGTGTTGTGGCTCGGCCTCTCGGAAAGATAACGAAGATTATCCAAAACGTCGCCAATGGCGACCTGACCAAAACCGCCGACATTGAATCCAGGGACGAACTCGGCCTGATGGCCGAGGCCATCAACACCATGTCCAGCAAACTTTCCTCGCTAGTGGGCCGGGTGCAACAATCCGGTATTCAGGTGGCCAGCTCGATCACTGAAATTGCCGCTTCCACCAGGGAGCAAGAAGCCACCGCCACCGAACATGCCGCTACCACCAGTCAGGTGGCCGC
Source organism: uncultured Zetaproteobacteria bacterium (assembly GCA_964509005.1). Lineage (GTDB taxonomy): Bacteria > Pseudomonadota > Zetaproteobacteria > Mariprofundales > Mariprofundaceae > JAUZQZ01. The sequence goes on along the minus strand of CAZDWG010000106.1, from coordinate 3,387 downwards.
CTCGGTTAAGGAAATCTCCTCCACCTCCAGACAACTGGGGAAAACGACCGAGGAGGTTACCCATCTCGCCCGGGAAACAGCGGCATCCGCCGCCGATGGTCAGGTGCTGCTAAGCCGCCTGGATGCCACCATGAACCGCATGGCCAACGCTTCCGGCGACATCGCCGACAAGTTGGCATCCCTGAACGAAAAATCCAGCAACATCGGCGATATGGTCACGACCATCAACAAGGTGGCCGATCAGACCAACCTGCTGTCGCTCAATGCAGCCATTGAGGCCGAGAAGGCGGGCGAATACGGCCGTGGCTTTGCTGTCGTAGCTACGGAAATCAGGCGTCTGGCGGATCAGACCGCCGTGGCCACCTATGACATCGAGCAGATGGTCAGCGAGGTGCAGTCAGCCGTGTCGGCGGGTGTCATGAGCATGGATAAATTCTCCGAAGAGATCCATAGCAGTGTCGAGGAAGCCAAAAAGGCAGGCCGCCAATTGGAGAAGATCATTGGACAGACGCAAGCTTTAACGCCACACATTGAATCCGTGAATGAAGGATTGCAGGTGCAGGTCGAGGGTGCGGCCCAGATTAATGAGGCCATGATGAATTTGAGCGAGGCAGCGCAGCAAACCGCGGAGTTTATCCGTCAGTCTAATGACGCTATTACTGAACTCAATGATGCCGCCCGTGGCCTGTAGGAAGGCGCCGCTATCTTCAAGGTAAAGTCCTGAGCCAGCCTGAACGCTTCATGAAGAGTCTGGTCTGAAAGGAATGCTTCTGCTCTGTTTCTCGATGGGGGATGAACGCTTTGCGCTGGAGGCCTCAAACGTGCAGGAACTCGTTCCCATAGTGCATATGAAAAAAATCCCCACGGCGCCGGAATGGGTGGCCGGAGTGATGTGCTACCATGGGCAAACGGTGCCGGTCATTGATCTGTGCGCTCTTCATCTGGCTAGAGATTCGGTACGACAGATGAGTACGCGCATTATTCTCGTTCACTTTACCGCCCATGACAAGGCCAAGCATTTGCTTGGCCTGTTGGCCGAACGGGTCACTGAAACCTTGCGGCGGCGAGCGGAGGATTTTGCTTCCACGGGCGTACAAACGCCGGATGCGCCTCATCTCGGCGGTATTACCAGTGATCAAAACGGCATGCTGCAATGGGTGGATGTCGATAAACTCCTGCCGAAAAAGGTGCAAAACCTGCTCTTTCAAAATAAACGGGGCGCCACCCGGTGAGCATCGCATCCTTGCTGCAAGAGGCCATTGGCCTGGACGAGGCAAGCATTGGTTCCGGAGCTGTCCGGCATGTCATCCAGCGGCGAATACAGCAATCCACAGCAAGGGATGAGGCCGGTTTTCTAGCCCTGTTGCAGGCTTCGAAGGCGGAAATGACAGCCCTGATCGAGGAAATTGTTGTGCCGGAAACGTGGTTTTTCCGTCAGGAAGAAGCCTTTCGGTTTATGCGGCGTCACCTATCGGGAGAATGGCGGCGCGTTCATCCCGGCCAGATCCCGCGCTTGCTCAGCATCCCGTGCTCCAGTGGAGAGGAGGCTTATTCGATGGCCATGACGCTGCTGGATGCCGACTTCACGGCACGGGATTTTCATATCGACGCCATTGATGTCAGTCGCCAATCCCTGGCCAAGGCCCAACGGGCAGTGTACGGCAAAGGCTCCTTCCGGGGAGAGCATCTGGACTTCCGTCAGCGTCATTTTCGTCGGACAAACCTGGGATACGCCCTGCAATCCCCGGTTCGTCATGCGGTACACTTTCACCATGGCAACATCCTCGACCATGAGCAAATGAAAAGCCTCGGCGCCTACGACATTATCTATTGCCGCAATCTGTTAATTTACTTTGACAAAGATCGTCGCAAGCGGACAGCGGCATTACTGGCGGCCATGCTCAGGAAAAATGGCCTGCTGTTTGTCGGCCATGCTGAGACAGGTCTCTTATGGAAGGATTGGTTCGTCTCCGTTCCACATCCCATGACCTTCGCCTATCGGCGTATAGACAGCGGTGAGGTGGTGAATCGTACTGTCCAAGCGAAAAAACATCCTCTTGCGCCACGCGAAAAAATTGGAAAACCGGCTATCCTCCCTATAAGACAGACCAATCAACAAAGAATCGCGCGATCTTTATCCCCAGCGCTGACCAGGAGTGCCTCCGACACGGATAACGGAACGAAATCAAGCCTGGAAACCGCATCCAGACTGGCGAACCAAGGACACCTGGAAGAGGCGCGCCAGCAGTGCGAGGCCTGCCTGGAAGAGCAGCCCGCCTCGGCGCAGGCATGGTTCCTTCTCGGTCTGATCAACGATATCCAGGATCATAAGGAGCAGGCTAAAGATGCCTTTCGCAAGGCTTTATATCTGGAACCGGAGCATTGTGAAGCGTTGGTTCACCTTGCCCTGCTTTTGGACCAGCTTGGCGACCACGGGGCGGCGCGGCGTTTGCGCGACCGCGTCCAGCGCGTGAGCTGCCGCCAGCAAGCCCATGTGATTCCCAACCATGAACCTGGCAAAAAACGTGCGTATCAAGGTGAATGATTGCTGGAAACGCATCGGTGTCTGGGGCAACAAGGAATGCCCGGAACTTCCCCATTGCCTGCATTGCCGTAATTGCGAGGTTTATTCCCGTGCTGGCCGTCAATTACTCGACCGGAAGTTACCGTCCGGCTATCTGCGGGAGTGGACAAAATTACTGGCAGAGCCTGAAGAAAAGCCATCGCCGGGACGGGTTTCGATTCTCATTTTCCGGCTCGGACCGGAATGGTTTGCCTTGGCGGCAAGCCTGTTTGTCGAGGTCATGGAGACACGGGATGTACACAGCATCCCCCATCGTGACAACCCGATCCTGTTGGGCCTGATTAATGTGCGTGGCGAGATGCAGTTGTGCGTCTCCATCGGCAAGCTGCTGGGTGTTGATAAAGATTTCACCGCAACGGAAACAGGCCGCACCGGGAAGAAGGTGCGCATGCTGCTGGCCTCAATGGATGGCGAATGCCTGGCATTCCACGTCAGCGAAGCCTGCGGTATCCAGCCTTATCACCCAGATGAATTGCAATCACTACCGGCAACCCTGCCCAAAGAGGTCCGCGTCTACAGCAAGGGTCTGCTGTACTGGGAAGGTCATCATGTTGCGGTGCTGGACGAGAACACCCTGTTTGAGAAACTTGTGGGGAGCATTTAGTGCCCGAGGATTTGAGCGGCTTTTCCATGCAGGAATTGTTCCGCGTTGAAACGGAAAACCAGACGGCCATTCTATGCGAAGGACTGCTAGCTCTGGAGCGTGATCCGCAGGCGGCGGAAGCCTTGGAATCGCTCATGCGGGCGGCCCATTCCATCAAGGGTGCAGCACGGATTATTAACCTTGACGGCGCCGTGCGCGT
>CAZDWG010000105.1:0-5465 GCA_964509005.1 uncultured Zetaproteobacteria bacterium | reverse complement strand
CCAACTGGCGAAGGACATAATGCAGGATGCCGCCGTGGCGGTAGTAATCCCACTCCTTCGGCGTGTCGATGCGCACCCGCGTTTCGAATGCCTTGCCATCGGCTATGACGGCGACTTTGCGCACGCCTTCCGCAACGCCAGTGATGGCAAAGTTTTCGCATCCGCTCAGGTCCAGTGACTCGGCAGAGTCGGAAACCACAAACTGTAAAGGCAGAATCCCCATGCCCACCAGGTTGGAGCGGTGGATGCGCTCGTAGGACTCGGCAATCACGGCGCGGATACCGAGCAATGCCGGACCCTTGGCCGCCCAGTCGCGCGAGGAGCCCGAACCGTATTCCTTACCGGCGATGACGATAGCCGGAATGCCTTCAGCCTGGTACTTCATGGCCGCGTCATAGATGCTCATCTGTTCACCATCTGGCATATAGACGGTCATGCCACCTTCGGTTCCCGGCGCCAGACGGTTACGTAAACGAATATTGGCAAAGGTTCCGCGCATCATCACCTCATGGTTGCCGCGACGCGAACCATAGGAGTTGAAGTCCTTTTGCTCCACGCCGTGTTCGCACAGATAGATACCGGCGGGAGAGTCGGCCTTAATGGCGCCGGCGGGAGAGATGTGGTCCGTCGTGACCGAATCGCCAAGCAGGACGAGCGCCCTCGCACCCTCAATGTCACCCATAGTTCCGGCATCTTTACCCATACCGGTAAAATACGGTGGGTTCTGAATATAGGTGGAGGTGTCGTTCCAGGAAAAACGTTCGCCCTCGGGGGCGGCCAGCGCCTGCCAGTTGGCATCGCCGTTAAACACATCGGCGTAGGATTGGATGAATTGTTCACGGCTTACGCTGGTGGCCGCCGCGGCCACCTCGGCCTGCGTCGGCCAGATGTCCTTCAGATAGACGTCCTCGCCGCTTTTGCCTTGACCGATGGGATCGTTGACCATGTCGATATTCATCGTACCGGCCAGGGCGAAGGCCACCACCAGCGGCGGGCTGGCCAAATAGTTCAGACGCACCTCGCCATGGATGCGTCCTTCGAAATTGCGGTTGCCGGAGAGTATCGAGCAAACGGACAGGTCGCCATCGGCGATGGCTTCGGACACCTCCGCTGGTAATGGTCCCGAATTGCCGATACAGGTGGTGCACCCGTAGCCAACAACATGGAAGCCGAGCGATTTCAGTGGTTCCATCAAGCGGGCTTCCTCCAGGTAACGGGTGACCACCATCGACCCCGGACCCAGCGAAGTCTTGACCCATGGCGCGCTTTTTAAGCCCAGCGCGACCGCCTTTTTAGCCACCAGACCCGCACCGAGCATCACCGACGGATTCGAGGTATTGGTACAGGAAGTGATCGCGGCGATAACCACATCGCCGTCAGCGAGCTCAAAGTCTTGCCCGTTCATCGTAACCGATACGCTGTTGCGACGGCAGCCGGGTACGTGCCCGGCGCTTTGCTGCTCGGCACCGACGTTATGGCCGCCTTCGCCTTCAAAACGTTCGATGCTCTGGCCGTTGATGTCCATGGCGGCTTGCAGGGCGCTGGCGACGGACGTCTTGATATCGGACAATGGTACCCGATCCTGCGGTCGCTTGGGACCAGCCAGCGATGGTGTCACCGTAGTCATGTCCAGACTTAGCGTCTCGCTGTACTCCAGGGCAACGGAATTGTCACGGAACATACCCTGCGCCTTCGCGTAAGTTTCGACCAGCGTGATATTCTCCTCGGAGCGACCGGTGAGGCGTAGGTAGCTCAAGGTTTCACCATCAATCGGGAAGATACCGCAAGTGGCGCCGTATTCGGGGGCCATATTGGCGATGGTGGCGCGATCGGCCAGCGGCAGATGATCCAGTCCAGCGCCATGGAACTCGACGAATTTTCCGACCACACCATAGGCGCGCAGCATTTCCACCACCGTCAGCACCAGGTCGGTGGCCGTAGTGCCTTCCGGCAGCGCACCGGTCAACTCGAATCCAACCACCTTCGGAATCAGCATTGAAATGGGCTGACCGAGCATGGCGGCCTCGGCTTCGATACCGCCAACGCCCCAACCGAGTACGCCGAGCCCGTTGATCATCGTCGTATGCGAGTCGGTGCCGACCAGCGTATCGGGATAGGCCACATTCTCGCGGTCCACGAATATGGTGGAGGCCAGATGCTCCAGATTGACCTGATGCACAATACCGGTATCTGGGGGTACGACCTTGAAATTATCAAAAGCCTTCCGCCCCCATTTGAGGAAGTTGTAACGTTCGCGGTTGCGGGTGAACTCGATCTCGATATTTTTAGCCATTGCATCGTCGGAGCCGAAGACATCGACCTGTACCGAATGGTCGATGACCAACTCGACGGGGATCATCGGGTTGATCTGGTCCGCCTTGCCGCCCAGTTCCACAACGGCATCGCGCATGGATGCCAGATCGACGACGGCGGGTACGCCGGTAAAATCCTGCATCAGTACGCGCGCAGGCATGTAGGCGATTTCTTTTGACGGTTCCGCTTTGGCATCCCAGTCGATGATGGCTTCCACATCGCGTCTGGTGACGATCTTGCCATCCTCGCGCCGCAGCAGATTCTCCAGCAGGATCTTCATGGCGTAGGGAAGCCGACCAACATTTCCGGCCAGATCCAGTTTGTAATAGGTGTAAGATTGATTGCCCGCTTTTAATTCAGAGCGCGTATTGAAACTGTTTCTCACGGGATTCTCCTGAGCCGGGATGGATAACATCAGCTTACGTCATCACGCCGCTCCTCGCAATGCCCGAGAGCCGATGACCGCCATGAAAAAAGTTAACGCTGGCATTCAAATCGGTACAAGCAGGGTTCGACTGCACAGTTTTTGATTTGCAGGAAACAGGGGGAGTTTCCTTCAGTCGTCTGAATCGCATGAATAAGATTGATCTTCTTGAGATTCTGTACACCCTTCATGCCAAGTCCGGATGCTTTCTCAAGCAGAGCTTTTTTCGTTATTTTCTTTTGTGCTGTCACTTCATGGTACTCCTTATTTAAGAATGGCGCGAACCATAACGCCGCCAATCCATCTGACAAGGCGTGATTTGTTGAGTTTTGATAACTTCGTAGGAAGCCATCATGGCTTTGTTTTCACGGGCAAGGTGTACGGGACTACTTTTTCCCTTTGCCCAACAACGGTTCAATCAGGTCTATCGGCAGCGGAAAGACAATGGTTGAGGATTTGTCGCCAGCCACTTCGACCAGTGTTTGCAAATATCTGAGTTGAATCGCCTGCGGTTGCGTGGACAGTTGCCCGGCTGCTTCGACCAGCTTGCTTGCTGCCTGCATTTCGCCCTCGGCATGAATGATTTTAGCGCGCCGTTCCCGTTCGGCTTCGGCCTGTTTGGCAATGGCGCGGATCATACTTTCATCTAGGTCAATATGCTTGATTTCCACATTAGCCACCTTGATGCCCCATGCATCCGTCTGGGTATCAAGAATATTCTGGATGTCGGAATTCAGTCTGTCACGGCTGGACAGCATTTCATCCAGTTCATGTTGCCCCAATACACTGCGTAGCGTGGTCTGCGCCAGTTGACTGGTGGCGTTGAAGAAATCCTCGACATTAATGATGGCTTTCTGCGGATCAATGACGCGGAAATAAATGACGGCATTGACCTTGACGGACACATTGTCACGGCTGATAACATCCTGCGACGGCACGTCGAAGACCAGCGTGCGTAGCTGCACGCGCACCATTTGCTGAATCACCGGAATAAGCAGAATCAGCCCCGGACCCTTGACCTTCCAGAAGCGGCCAAGCTGAAAAACAACGCCGCGCTCATATTCGCGCAGCACGCGCAGGGAACTGAATAAAAGGATGAGAATAAATGCGAGAACGACGGCAATAGGAATCATGGTGTATCCTCCTTGGGTTCAACGGAAAGTATCAGGCCATCCATACCGGTGATCCGGACGATTTGCCCTTTCGTAACCGGAGCACTGGCTGTTGCCTGCCATATTTCGCCGTGGACATGCACACTACCCAGTGTGTCAAAACCTTCCACTGCTTCGCCGAGCGTACCGGTCATTTCCTCACGTCCGGATACGACAGGCCTGCGTCTGGCCCTGAGCGCCATGCCGGCAACCAGAATAAAGAAACTCGCTGATACCAGAGCAACGCCGACAATCAATCCCAGCGACAATGCAAAACCCGGCACACCCGGTTCCATGAGCATAATGGAACCGACAACAAAAGCAATCACGCCGCCCAGGCCCAGCGCACCAAAACTGGGCACGAAGACTTCGGCGACCATAAATACAATACCGAGCACAATCAGCGCCAGTCCGGCAAAACTCACAGGTAACACCTGAAAGGCAAACAAGGCCAGCAACAGACTGATACCACCAATGACGCCGGGCAATACAAAGCCTGGATTGGCCAGCTCAAAGAACAGGCCATAGATGCCGAGCAACATCAGGACATAGGCAACGTTGGGGTCGGTAATGATGGAAAGTATCCGGTCACGCCAGTTCGGAACCAGTTTTTCGATAGTCACGCCGCTGGTGTGCAGGGTATGTTGTCCGCTGACGGTCTTGATGGTCCTGTCATTGAGTTTATGTAACAGATCGGAGGTGTTCGTAGCGATGAGATCAATGACATGCTGTTTAAGCGCTTGTGTTGCACTCAAGGATGCGGCCTGGCGTACGGCTTTCTCGGCCCAATTGGCATTGCGCCCGCGCATTTGCGCCAAGCTGCGGATATATGCCGCGGCATCATTAACCATTTTCCGGTGCATGCTGCTTTCATTCGAGGATACATTTTTTTGTTTCTGCCCGGGCTTTCCCGGTGATTTGGAAGGTGCGGAAGCGGGTGAGCCTCCTCCCATACCGCCAATCTGTACGGGCGTCGCCGCTCCCAGGTTGGTGCCCGGCGCCATGGCTGCGATATGCGAGGCGTACAGGATGTAGGTTCCGGCGCTGGCTGCGCGGGCGCCGGACGGGGCAACGAAGGTGGCGACCGGTACGGGCGAGGCCAGAATAGCCTGGATAATCGAGCGCATGGACTGGTCCAAACCGCCCGGCGTATCCATGCGCAGAATAACCAGTTGCGCCTGCATTTTTTTAGCCTGTTCCAGCCCGTGCTCCACATAATCCGCAACACCCGGGCCAATGGCGCCTTTGATGTCAAGTTGTAACACCGATGATGCGGCATAAGCTGCGGGAGATAAACCGGCAGTGAGAAATGCCAACAACCCCGCGACACAACATTTGTACAGCCACTTGTTACGAAAGAGCACACCCATACGCGCTATCATAGCTGGTTCAAATGGTTCTCGCTGAACTGTCGGCCACACAAACGAGGGGATGTTCTTTGCTTGTGTTTAAGCAATCGTCGCCAATGTTGAATAATCGAGCCACCACAATCCCGAGTCATTTGTTCTTTTGTCAGCAAAGAGTTCCATTTTTGCACGAACAAGACGCTGGTTTTGGTGCCGGTATGAGGTTTGAAG
>CAZDWG010000104.1:0-5544 GCA_964509005.1 uncultured Zetaproteobacteria bacterium | reverse complement strand
CACGACAATCTGGCACATATTCAGGCGTATAAACGGCCATGTTATTTATTTACAGTTCCTAATCTACGTGATGCACTGGTGGCGCAAGGCTTTGGTGGTATGTCTGATGCTGCTACTTGTTATATCCGGCGTGCTGTTCCTGCGTCTCAACCCGGAAAGGCTCGGCACGTCCATCCGGTCACAACTTCAACAAGGGCTCGGGTGGAAAATCATAGCTGGTCCGGCATCCTTAAGCCTGCTCGGCGGTGCCAGCCTTCGCATTCAGGATGTTGGACTCGAAGGAAAAGGGAGAGCATGGCGTCTGCACGCGGATAGCATACGCATAGGCCTGTCACCGTGGAGTCTGCTACAGGGGAAGGCCCGTGCAGAAACAGTTGATATCATCCGGCCCGTACTGACGCTTCCCAAACTGCCGAGTATTAAACATGCAACTTCCGTGGCATGGCCGACATCATTGATGCAAATACGCATCCGGCAAGGCCGCATTCAAATCGCCGGGAGTACTGTTTCCCGGAAGATGGATGGAATGGTCCGCCGAATCAACGGGGAAAAGGAATTGACGTGGGAATTGCAGAGTAAATTTCTCGGTGGAGATGTTTCTTCTCAAGGACGTATCCGATATCGCGCGCGGAACTATCCGGCTGTCTTCGGCAAGATTCATGTGCGGCGTATTGCTTTGAGCCGTTTACCCGAAAACATGGCTGCCATACATTTCCCGTTTTTGGCTTATGGCACTCTGGACAGCACCTTGACGTTTGATGTGCATAAAAAAAAGGCCTGGAGTGTTTTTGGCGACGCAACATTTCATGCCAAACAGAAGTCTATGCCTCCCATGCTCTGGCGGGGCGAAATAAGCGGGAAAAACTTTCAGCAATTCGCATGGCATGATGCATTTCTTCAATTGGGCCAAAAAACAATGCTCGCGATCACCGGCGGCTGTGCTCAAAAACAAGGCTGCAACTTTGGTATCCATACCCGCAATGCGGAAATTCCGCTTATTCTGGAAGCGGTCAATCTTCATTGGCCCGTCAAGGGGACGCTGGATGCAACATCCTCGTTTTCATGGAAGGGCGGACAATGGTCCGCCACGGGAAAACTGGTTTCGCATCATATTTCGTGGTCTGGAATTTCCGTCCCCGATGTCGCAATCTCCGTACCGGATGCGCGATACCATGCCCCTGAACATTTTGAACTTGCAAACATGCGCCTTCAATCGGCGGCTACAAAAAAGAGCATCGTACTGGACAAATTCATAAAATCGGGCAAGCGATGGAGTCTTGACGCACATGCTAAAAACATAGCTGACGGATGGGTTCCACTTACCAATATCCTTTTGAAATCATATGGAATGGCCCACGGCCTCCGTGGCAAAGGTACGCTAACCGCCGAATTACATGCATCCGCGAGCGCCGACCATACCGGGTTTGATTTTTCGCTTGACGGCAGCCGGGCACAGCTAGGCTATGCCGAAAAATTTGAAAAGCCCGGAGGCATTCGTGCCAGCATATCGGCGCATATCAACATAAAGGGAAGCAGGGCATCGCTCCTCATCAGGGACGTGAAACTAGGTAACAGCCATGCCGAACAGGTACGATGGATGCTCGGAAAAGAAAAACCCGAATGGCTGTCGGCTAAAAGAATTTGGATTGATCTGAGCGAACTGAAGCAGGATGGAATTATTTTCCCCGCAGTCACGGATGGCTGGCACGGAGCCATTCGTGGTCGCTTTAGCCGTGTCCGACCCGTGGCCGGAACCCCCGTGGCGGACTGGTTCTCCCAATCCGGCGCGAGCTTCCAGCTCAGGGCCTTTGGTCCGAAGGGGGATAGCTGGGACGGGCTGATTGGTATTCGTAACGGCGAACTTTCCACACGGAATTTGCGTTGGGGAACTGTCGGCCAACACGCGCACCTGGACGGCACTATCAACCTGACTTCCAGACAAGGCGACGTAAACCTGCGGAACGCCGCGCTATCATGGGGGCGAGGTGATACATGGCCCGCATGGCTGGCCCATGCCAAACTGCACGGACGCTTGCATAATATCAATCTCGACTGGATGGAAAATGCATGGGACGGACTGCATGGCACATATCGTACCGACGGCCAGCACATCATACTGAGAAAAATTCATGGCAGACTGGCTGGCGGCAGTATCCAAAGCTCAAAAATTTCCCTCGTTCTCATGCCCGCGTCCGTCCGTTTTTCAGGGAATATGCGCATGGCAACGGTCCGGCTTAACAAGCTTCGAGGATTCTCCGAAGCCCTTGGCGCCAATCTGGGGGGTTACATGTACCTGAATGCCAATCTGGAGGGAGAACTGCCTTGGCGTATAAAACCAGCATGGCAGGGTAACGGTGATATTGAAATTCAACATGGTCACTGGCAAGCCGCCGATAAGAAACTGGTGATCACTGTCGGAGACCTACGCCTGACAACAGGAGAAAAAACTCCTTTTTCACATTTTACCACACGATTTTATCTAAAAAACAAGATGTTACGGCTCACACGCATGCGATTGACAATTGGAGAAAAGAGAATCGTGGGCCATGCCTTTCTGTATCCGAACGGAGCGATCAGAGGGAATCTGAAAATCAGAGATGGACATGGCGTACGAGAATCTAAAATCCTTGGAAACTGGCCTCAAGCTACTGGTTTTTTTGGAACAAAATAATTTATTATTCCGGTAAGCAAGCTTTCTCAGCATTGGCGGCAAGGGCCACAAACCCCATCACTCTCTACATCGAATGTTTTGTGATTGAGCAACGCGTCAAGGTGGTGCGTAGACTGGATGGAGAAATGACCATGTTATTTAGTTACAGACCCTAAGGTGGGCAGCGGGATCGCTGCCGAGGGTGACGCGGCGTATAACATCAAGCATGACGCCAAAAACCAATATAATCTGCGGCTATGACTTACGAATGCAACCTACGACGCGCTTCAGTGACTTCAGGTAACTACTCAGCGCCCATCGTTTTGTCATTGCGAAGGAGCGAAAGCGACTGCGGCAATCTTGAATTTCGTGGAAATACGAGATTGCTTCGTCGTTCCTCCTCGCAATGACAGCCAATCCATAGGGGTGCTGAGTAGTTACGACTTCAGAAAGATGACAGACGAAGCCCTTGCCGAAGCTGTGCGAAAGATTAATCATCGGCTGGATGGCAGCATTTATGAATAGCTCAGGGTAGTATCGGAAATACGGAGGTTTGCATGTTTCACGGCACAATGACGGCGCTGATTACGCCTTTTAAGAATGGCAAAATCGACGAAGAGGTATTTCGCATGCATTTGGATCGTCAGATTGCTGATGGTGTTGACGCCGTAGTACCCGCCGGAACCACAGGCGAAGCGGCGACGTTGAGTTTCGAGGAACACAAGCATCTAATCCGCATATCCGTGGAGCATGTGGCCGGACGTGTGCCTGTCATTGCCGGAACCGGCAGCAATAACACCGCCGAATCCATTGAGCTGACACAGGCAGCCAGAGACCTGGGAGCCGATGCCGCGCTGCTCATTTCCCCCTATTACAACAAGCCGACGCAGGAAGGCATTTATCAACATTACAGGGCAGTGGCGGAGGCAGTGCATCTGCCGCAAATTATTTACAATGTACCGGGACGCACCCATTCAAACATTCTGCCGGAAACGGTTGGGCGCTTGTCACACATCGGCAATATTGTCGGCATCAAGGATGCCACGGCCAATATGGAGCAACTGGCGCATACGATGGATGCCGCTGACGGGCGTATCGAATTCTATTCAGGCGATGACGCCACCGTCATGCCGTTCATGGCGCTAGGTGGTCATGGCGTTATTTCCGTCGTGTCCAATATCGCACCGGAACGCATGAAGCAGTTGACATCCGCTATGCATGCCGATGATTTTGTAACGGCTCGCGCCGCTCAGTTTACCCTGCTCGGGTTGAATAAGACCATGTTTATGCAATCCAACCCGATTCCGGTGAAAGCAGCTTGTGCCATGATGGGATGGATGGGCTGGGAACTTCGCCTGCCATTGACTGTGCTCCCGGAGGATTTACGTGAAACCCTGTTTGCCACGATGAAGGCTTTTGGCCTGAAGCCGGAGTGCGCCCACTCCTGATTGATGAATAACCCGAAATACCAACATCACAGCCGATTCTTTCGGTTCTCATGGCGCCGCTTGCTTCATTCCACGGCCTATTTTCTGGCGGTGTTCTTTGTACTGGCTGTATTTTTCGTGGCATTGGTACTGGCCGAATCCACTTTTTATGCTGTTACCGGACGCTCGGTGTCTACATGGGCGCTGATCCTCGCCGCGCTAGCCGCGGCATTGCTGTTTTCGCCTTTGGTGCATGCCATGCAGCGCGGCATGGATCGCTTGTTTTTCCGTCGTCACCTGAATGTGCTGCAAGCGATCCGCCACCTTGGCGCGGGTGATCTGGCCAGCCTCCCCATTGAGGATGTAGAGCATGCGCTTTTGGCGCGTATCTGCGAAGCATGCCACCGAATCTCCGCAGCGCTGGATGAACGTGACATTGCCGGACAAGGGCTGGAACACAAAACAGGGAACGGGATCAGCGTTTGGCCATCGGGCGTTAAAGTGCCGTCCGCGCCGAAAACACTGCATTCCCCGCGTCTGGCTGACAACAGTCAATTTGAACTGTGCCTTGAGTTGCCGCGTCATACCGGACATGCCTGGCTATACCTGGGACCGCATGAGGGTGGTAACCCCACGGATGATGATGAAATCGAAGCATTGAAGGGCGTGGCTCAGTTTGCCGCCATAAGTCTCGAACATGCCCGCCTGACCCGAGGTCAGGCGGATAGCGCGCGTTTGGATTCATTATCGCGCGTCGCCGGACAACTGCATTCGCATGACCTGAAGAACAGACTTAACGACTTGTCATTCCTTGCACACAATATCGGCACGGGGAAACTGGAGCAGGAGGATTCCGAACGCCTGGTGGCCACCATATGCAAGGTGACGGAACGCATGCAAATGCTCATGCAACGGTTGGCCGACCCTCAAACGCCGCTCAATCCTGAATTGTCGCCACTGGATATGCGTGAACTGCTGGCGAATGCCATCGCGTCGCGGTTGTGGCCGGAAGGTATCAAGGTTGTCAGCGACTTCCCTTCACTGCCTCCGGTGAATGCTGACGCGGGTTTATTGGGCGGCGTATTGGAAAACCTGTTTGATAATGCCGTGCAGGCTATGCAGCGTCAGGGCAAATTAACCGTTAGCGCGACTGCGGACATCGACAGTGTCGAGATACGCATGATGGACAATGGCTGTGGCATGGAGCCGGATTTTATTCAAAAACACCTGTTCAGACTGTTTTTCACCAGTAAGGAAAATGGCCTCGGTATCGGACTGTATTTGAGCAACCGCATTGTTGAGGCTCATGGTGGCCGGATGTGGGCTGAAAGTCCGGGAGAGGGGAAAGGTTGCACCTTCCATGTGCGCCTTCCTCTATGGCAGCCTGCCATAAATCATTTGGAACCTGGATACTGCAAGTGATCGTGCATGCAGAGTGTAAGACATGGGTTTATATAGCGTATTGAA
>CAZDWG010000103.1:0-5548 GCA_964509005.1 uncultured Zetaproteobacteria bacterium | reverse complement strand
ACGTCCGGTTCTGTGAGGGTGAAATTCAGTAATGAATGAACTACTCGACTAGGATCAGTAGCGTGATATCGTCACTTTGTGGTTCGTTGTGGGTAAACTTGCAAACCCGTTCCATCAGGTCATGAATACAGCCTTGCGCATCAATGGCGGGCATGCATAAGTACCGAAGAAGATTCTTTCTACCCAACAATTCTCCCTTGGGGTTGCTGGCCTCGGTCACGCCATCCGTGTACAAAAGCATACCTTTGCCCCTACCGATACGCAGTTGCAGAGACGGGTACCGGATTGAAGGAATAATACCGGCTGGAGGACCGGATGCGCTCGCGGTCATGAGAGCATGACCATCAGATGCAATTCCTCAAGTTTTTCTCTGGCCTCTCCGAGGATGACCTGGAAGAGCAGATTTCCGATGGAATATGGGATAGTCGCCGGAGCGACCTGTAAAGGGTAATGCCAGCATCCATACGAGACTGCCCGATTGCTCCATCTGGTACTGGGTCAGGCCGATGGTCATGTCATCGTGCCCGTCCCTGGGTTGGGCCTGATAGGAGCCGAATATCCGATCCCAGATAGAAAGATTGAACCCGAAATTACTGTTGGTTTCAGTGCGTATAATGGAATGATGTACCCGGTGTATGTCCGGCGTGACCAGTATGAGGCGCAACATCGCATCAAGTCGAAGCGGCAAACGAACGTTGGCATGATTGAACATCGCCATGCCATTGAGGATAATTTCAAACAGGACCACGGCCAGCATCGGCGCACCCAGCAGTGCGACCGCCGCCATCTTGATAAGCATGGAAAGCAGGATTTCGACGGGATGAAAGCGAAGGCCTGTGGTGACATCAATGTCCTGATCGGCATGATGTACCATATGCAATCGCCACAGTGGCCGGATTGCATGAAACAGTACATGCTGGGCATAGATAATGCCGTCAAGCACGACCACCATCATGATAATCGACCATGCGTACGGCACGTTTAACCAGTGCATGACACCAAAATTCGCATGCCCGCACCAGGCCGCGACACCCACCGCGCCCGCGGGCATCAATAAGCGTATCAGCAGGCCGTCAAGCAGAACGATCCCCAGATTAGCGGGCCACCGCCGATAAGCGAACTTCAACGGGCGGCGAGGCGCAAGTGCTTGCCAACAGGCCATGATGATCAGAATACCAAAAAAGGCGGATAGCCGCGCAATGGTTTCATGCCCCATCCAGCACCTCCCCTGGCCGCCGGGCGTGCCCTAAGTGTCTGTAACGAAATAATATACTCATTTCTCCATCCAGCCCACGCACCATCTTGTCGTGTTGCTCAATCACAAAACATTCGATGTAGAAAGGCTACATCTCATGTTTTGTTCAATCGCACCACGACAATCTGGCACATATTCAGGCGTATAAATGACCATGTTATTTCGTTACAGCCACTAACGAACGGCGGAAATATGCCCAGTCCCACTGGCTACCCGGATCCCATTTCCGGTCCGGCGCAATATCGCGATGGCCGACGATGCGTTTTTCGCTGATACCCGGATAAACCTCCATCAGTGCCCGGCACAGGCGTGCGGTCTCCCTGTATTGCGTATTGGAAAAGGGGCCCAGCTCATCACCGATCATTTCAATACCGATGGAGTAATCATTGCAATTTGTCCTTCCCTCCCACTCCGATTCCCCCGCATGCCAGGCGCGCCGTGATACAGGAACGAACTGTGTTATAACACCTGTCCTGTCCACTACGAAATGCGCCGACACCTGCAAGCCATCCAGTTCGGCAAACGACGCATGCGCGGTTGCGTCCAGTTGCCCGGTAAATAATGCTTCCACATGGTCCATGCCATGCTGCCCCGACGGCAAACTGATGGCATGCAATACAATCAGATCAATCTCCACACCGTCCGGACGCATATTGTGATGGGGGGAATCGAGCTGACGCATCGTGCCATGATGCGTTTCCCCACCCCATGTAGGCAAGTATGAATTGTGGTGACTTCTTATAAATTCGGCATACTTGGCCAATGAGCACACTCCTTATTTGGCTTACAGGAATGCTATTCGCCATCCTTCACAGCATGTTTGCAACGCGGCGTTGTAAAGATATTTTTTATCGCCTCGGTCTGAAGCCAAAAGCCTATCGCCTGAGCTATACGCTGATTGCAACCGTATTAACCGTCCTGTGGCTTGGCTTCGTCCATCAATTGCCAGACACCGGGCTTTACCACATGCATGGTTGGATAAACGGATTGATGCGCGTCGTACAGCTTGCTGGGCTGTGGATCGTCGTGCTCTCATTGCGCGCCATCGACGCGGCCTCCTTTCTCGGCCTTCGTACCGCAGCAGATGATCAGGACAACTTTGTGGAACGCGGCATCTACCGCCATATACGGCACCCGATGTATTCCGGCGTGATACTGATACTGCTCGCCAGCCCGGCTCAGACCACCAATAGCCTGAATCTATTTGCCATTATCATTTTGTATTTTATCATGGGCTCACGATTCGAGGAGCGACGCATGCAAACCATCCATCCTGAATACGCCGACTACCAACGACGGGTACCGGCATTCATCCCCCGCCTGAGAGCAGGGTGAATCCATGAATGGAGCGAAAGACCGGGGGCTTGTGCTGGCCCTTGGTGGCGGTGGCGCCCGCGGGCTGGCCCACATCGGTGTCATCGAAGTGCTCGTGCGCGAAAAAATTCCCATTCGAGCCATCGTTGGCACCAGCATTGGTGCGGAAATCGGCGCCTTTTTCGCGGCGGGAATTTCGAGTAAGAAAATGCGAGAGCTTGCCTGCCGCATGGACTGGATAGCCACCATGCGTCTGTTCACGCCCGACTCCGGTACATCCGGTATTTCCTCCGGTAAGGGTATCCGCGAATACTTGACGCCATACATGGCGGACAAGCAAATCGAGGATTTGCCCACTGCGTTTGCCGCTATTGCCACCGATCTCTCTACCGGAGAGCAGGTCGTTATCCGCAAAGGCAACCTGCTCGATGCCGTGCGTGCCAGCATCTCCTACCCGGGCCTGCTTACGCCCTTCCGAAAAGATGGCCG
Organism: uncultured Zetaproteobacteria bacterium; assembly: GCA_964509005.1. GTDB lineage: Bacteria > Pseudomonadota > Zetaproteobacteria > Mariprofundales > Mariprofundaceae > JAUZQZ01. Next base: position 2,490 of record CAZDWG010000103.1, on the reverse strand, counting down.
AACGCTGATTGACGGCGGAATGGTTAATCCCGTACCCTTTGATTCCGCAAGGGCGCTCTTTGGTGGTCCGGTCCTCGCGGTGCAGGTCCATCCGAGGGCTGAGTTGCACGCCGCGCACCGGGAAAAGGAAGCATCGGAATGGGATAAGAGACTGAAAGAATTGTTAGCCGATGCATGGCCGAACATGCCGCAACATCTCAACGAATGGTTCCAGGGGTTTAGACAGAAGCACCATTTGTTGTTCCATAAGGAAATGAACCTCGGCGCCAGTTCGATTATGAACCAGTCCCAATTGATTATCCAGGATATGATTATGCGCCTGCGCATGCATATTTTGCCACCCGACCTGTTGCTAAAACCCGATATCAGCGAGATTGGTTCGCTGGAGTTCTACCGGGCTGAAGATGCCATCATGGCGGGCAAAGCGGCGGCGGAGGCTGAATTGGAAACCATTCGGCAACTCCATTCGACGTTCATCTGACATGCGGAATCCGGCACAACTGAAAAATGCCCGTTTGATGCGACTGGCCACGTATGCCTCCATGGCTACAGCCATTATTCTGATTGTCGCCAAGCTTGCTGCCTGGCTATGGACCGATTCCATCAGTATTCTGGCCTCGCTCATCGATTCATCCCTGGATGCGTTAGCCTCACTCATCAACCTGCTGGCTGTACGCCACGCGCTCACGCCCGCGGACCGTGAGCACCGGTTTGGTCACGGGAAGGCGGAATCATTGGCTGGCTTGGGGCAATCCATGTTTATCGCGGGTTCCGCTTGCTTCCTGCTGCTGCAAGCTGCCGGCCGATTTATTCATCCGCGGCCCGTGCATGTTGTTGGCATCGGCATCGCCGTGATGATATTCTCGATTATCGCTACGCTAGTGTTGATGATGATTCAGCGCCACGTTATCAAACGCTCCGGTTCCACGGCCATCAGGGCCGATTATCTTCATTATTCCACGGATTTGATGGTCAGTATCAGCGTCATTGCCGCCCTGACCCTTGCTTCCTGGGGTTGGTCCGGGTTCGATGCACTCTTCGCCATCGGCATCGTCGCCTATATCCTCTACAGTTCATGGGGTATTGCCAGCGAAGCCATTCAGCACCTGATGGATCATGAGCTTCCGGATACAGATCGTAAGCGCATTCATGATATTATTATCAGCCAGGAGCATGTGAAGGGTATGCATGACTTGCGCACGCGCCGCGCTGGCACGACGGCCTTTATCCAGTTCCATCTTGAGTTGGATGATACCTTGACGCTGCTGCATGCCCACGCCATTTCCGATGCGGTGGAAGCCAGGATCAGAAATACCTATCCGGATTCCGAAATTATCATCCACGAAGACCCGGCTAGTTTGATGGAACCGGTCCCCGAATTTGATGAAGATAATGGTTGATCTCCCCGTAAAAAGGCCACTTGCGGCCACGGAAAGCAAAAAATGTGTTTTTTACTTTTCTTATAAATCCAGTGTATTGCGGTGCAAGCCATTGATTTCGGTAAATCAGCGAATGCTGCGTCGGATCGCATGCCTCCTCATGATCGCCATGGTCTTGCCGGGCATAAGCGATACTGCCCGAGCGGAAACAGCCACTCTTGAGGTGTTGCACTTGCCGTTGCAGGAAGCTTCCGCTGTCGTAAAGAGCCAGCTTTCGCGGCAAGGCGTGGTCGTCCAAATCCCGTCGCGTCGTATGCTGATGATCCAGGATAATGCCGAACACATCAAACGCGCCCGTGCTTTGCTCAAGCGGCTGGACATATCCGCACCGCAACTGAATGTACAGGTAGACGTGGAAGAACAGCAAACAAGCGAACAGACCGGCACGGGAATCTCCGGCATGATGCTGCCGGGAGGCTGGGTGCGCATACGGGCAAGCTATGAAGCGCGGCAGGGAAGCGATCACCAACGCCGCTTCCTGTTGAGGGTTACATCCGGCAAATACGGGCGCATTGAGGCCGGGCATATTCGCGCCATTCGGCCTTCTGTCCGACGTTTTTTACATCGTTATGGCGTGGCTGACGCACCCGACCTTGCATTGGTCCCAATAACGGCCGGGTTCGATGTGCAGGCCCGGCTTATCGGTAAGGACAGCGTCCGTCTGCATATTCACCCGTGGTTTGAGCGGGAGCGGCAGGAAACGAATATTCAGGCGGATATAGAGATTTTGCCAAACCTGGGTTCAACCGCCGCGACCAAACGACCGCCCGCCCCTCAAGCGCCCATGCGCCTGAATATGCAACCGCAACAGTCCAGACATATTGAGCGCATCGCCGTAACGGATGCCGATACCGAACTGACGGTCAGGCTGGGTGAAACGGTCATACTGGCGGCCACCGGACAGACGGCTAAGGCATTTGGAAATGCTCTGCTCGATCATTACGTCATTGTCGCCAAACGATTCATTCTTTTGCGCCTGACGGTAACACGAGCGAATTAGCCTGGACTATTCACAAATACTGCCATGCCCTTGCTTGTTCCTTTGTTCGCA
>CAZDWG010000102.1:0-5604 GCA_964509005.1 uncultured Zetaproteobacteria bacterium | reverse complement strand
CCCAGTGATCACGCGCCGGTATGGGTCGAATTTGCATGAGGGCACTACATCATAGATGAGACAGACACAAACGAGCATCGCCATTACCCCGCGTGGGCGTGGCATGACCGACATAACACAGCTAGTGTCAGAATATCTGGCGCAAGCAGGCATCCGAACCGGCATGCTGCACCTGTTCGTGCAGCATACGAGTTGTTCGTTACTGATTCAGGAAAATGCAGATCCCACAGTACAATCCGATCTGGAGCGCTTTCTATCCCGTCTGGTGCCGGACGGAGATCCTATCTTCCGGCACGCCTCCGAAGGTCCGGACGACATGCCAGCCCACGTCCGGGCCGCGCTTACGGCCACATCACTCAGCATTCCTGTTGGACGGGGGAGACTGGCGCTGGGTATTTGGCAGGGAATTTATTTATATGAACATCGGCTACATCCCTCCACACGGCGAATTGTCATCCACGTTTCCGGAGTCTGATACCCTTACGAGTCATCCTGTGGTCATATGCAAAGCGCGTGCTCCTGAAGCAATGGTTGTATCCCTTGCAAAAGAGTGGAACGCAGCAGATGGCCGCCCGGAGGCTCCGCCTGTCTGCGTGCGTACACGCACAGGCAGGCCGAAGGGAGGCTATGCCATCGACCATCCGCCGATTGCCATCTGCTGGTTGAAGAAATATAAATAGGTGGTCGGGGTGAGAGGGTTCGAACCTCCGACCTTACCGTCCCGAACGGTACGCGCTACCAGGCTGCGCCACACCCCGCATAGTTGAATCTGCAAGGCCGCGCATCATAAGCGGACGACCACCCCCTCGCAAGGGCTAGTGCTTTATTTATGCCGTTGTTCGTATCAGCATGTCCTGCTTACGGCATTTCCGCCGCCCGGAGCAAAAAAATATGCACGTTTCCAGCCTGACAGCATTATCCCCGCTTGATGGGCGTTACGCGGGAAAAGTCACGGCCCTCCGGCCGATCTTCAGTGAGTTTGGACTTATCCACGCACGCGTAACCATTGAAGTTCGCTGGTTGCAAATGCTTGCCGGTCATCCGGATATCCATGAAGTGCCTGAATTTTCCGATGCCGCCGAAAAGACACTGAATAGCATCATCGAAGATTTCGATGAAAAAGACGCTACGCGCGTCAAGAGTATCGAAATTAATACCAATCACGACGTCAAAGCCGTGGAGTATTTTCTCAAGGAAAAGATTTCCGGCCATACGGAGTTGGCGGCTGCATCCGGTTTTCTCCATTTCGCCTGTACATCCGAAGATATTAACAACCTTGCTTATAGCGTGATGCTAAAACGTGCGCGTGATGAGATCATGATTCCCTGCGTGGATGAATTGCTTGGCAGGCTTGTCGAAGGCGCCCGCGCCATGGCCAGTGCATCCATGCTATCCCGTACGCACGGCCAGCATGCCAGCCCTACGACCATGGGTAAGGAATGGGCCAATATCACATATCGTTTGCGGCGGCAACGTGAACAGCTATTGGCCGTGCCCATGATGGGAAAAATCAACGGTGCTGTCGGCAACTACAATGCGCATTTGGTTAGCTATCCGGATGTGGACTGGCAGAATACCGCAAAGAATTTCGTGGAATCGCTGGAATTAACATGGAACCCTTATACCACGCAAATTGAACCCCATGATTTTATTGCGGAACTGGGCGATGCTTTCTCTCGTCTCAACAACGTGCTCATGGACTTTTGTCGTGATACATGGGGCTACATCTCGCTGGGCTATTTTCGCCAGATTCCTATTTCCGGGGAAGTGGGTTCCTCCACGATGCCGCACAAGATTAACCCGATTGATTTTGAGAATGCCGAGGGAAACCTGGGGCTGGCCAATGCAATCTTTGGGCATCTGACGATGAAACTTCCGGTTTCCCGCTGGCAACGCGACCTTTCCGACTCCACTGTATTGCGAACCCTTGGCACCGCATTTGGTCACAGCCTGCTTGCCTGGAAATCCGTTCAGCGCGGCATGGGGAAACTGGAACTCAACGAAGGAGCATTACAAAAAGATCTGGACGATGCATGGGAGGTACTGGGCGAAGCCGTTCAAACCGTCATGCGCCGTTATGGTCTACCGAGCCCCTACGAACAAATGAAGGAGCTCACACGTGGCAAGCGTATTGATAGGGCCAGTTTGCATGCCTTTGTGCAAGGTCTGGATATTCCGGATGTCGCAAAACAGCAGTTGATGACCCTGACGCCTGAAACCTACACAGGAAATGCAAGCGAACAGACTCGTAAGCTGTAAGATGCTAAACCTTCATAACTATGAGCCAATTGCAAAACTCTGGGTGGATGAGCGGCAATCCCACTTTGAGTCCATTTTCGGGATGGAATGAGGTGCATGGTGGTTCCATGGACCGAAATTCCAGCGCGGAAATGGGCCAAAGTGGGGAAGCCGATCGCCGCTCATGAGTTTTGCAATTGGCTCCTATGGTTATTTATTTACAGCTTCTAAGCAGGCCAGTGCGTTTACGGCATGAAGTAAAGCCTCGTCGTGCTGCCGCCAGTTGTAATGCATCTTTACATGTGCGCGCAAACGTCCGGCTCGACCCATGTGGTCCGCATCCCGTTCAAACAACAAGCGGATAGCTGCGGCCAGCGCATCAGGGCTTATCGCATCGGCCAAAATATTGTCCGGGCTCGCATCCACTACCTCGGGGTTAGCACCCGCGGGCGTCCCCGCTACCGGCAGGCCATTGGCATTCGCCTCGATCGTGACCAGACCGAAACCTTCCAGAGACCGCGTAGGCAACATAAACACATCTGCTGCCTGCATGCGAGATACCACCTCGTCTTCAGGTAAATAACCGGTGAATTCGATGCGGTCCGCCACATCCAGCTGTTCAGCCAGCCATTTCAATGGCTCCAGAAGCACCCCCGAACCCATCACGCTCCAGCGTAAATCCGGCATGGTGTGACGCAGCATAGCCGCAGCCTGCACCAGCATATCCACGCCTGTCCGCGGTACCAGATTGCGCAGCGTGACCACCACCGGTCCCTGCCAGCCAAGCTGGTGCCGCAGTTGTTCCCTCGCCTCCCTGCTCGCCAGTGGAGCCAAATCGACCCCGCCCGGCGCCACGGTAATCTGTGATTGATTCAGGTGAAAGCAATCGCACAGGTGGTCACGCATAAATCCGCTCAGCACCAACAGTCTGCCAGCCGAAGTATAAACCCGGTTCTCCAGATAACGCATGGCGGCAGTGATAATCCTGTGTTTAACACCCCAATCCAGGCCATGCCGGGTGCTGTATTCCTCAAAGGCGAAGGAATGGCAAACCTGTAAACGGGGCAACCGGCAGCCCGCACGCAGCAATGCCCACATCACGAAGGGCTGTTCGGATACCAACAGTTCGAACTCCCCCCGGTGTTGTCGCCACCAGTCCTTCGTTCCCTGTAGCAATTCGCGCATGCCCGCCAAGCCTCGATGACCCGAGAAGGGAATACGGTATTCTGTTACGCCGCCAGCCACTTCCCTGATGAATGGTGCATCGGGTGTTGGCTGGCGTGTCAGCACAGTCAGATCGTGGACTTCAGCCAACGCACGCACATGCTGAGTCAGCATACGCTCGGCCCCGCCCAACACACTTTCCGCGGACACATCCGCTACCAGTAAAATTTTCACCGAAAGGACCATCCTTTTTGCCGCATCCACTGATCTACCAACAGCAATCCCCACAGGATATCGGAGCGATCTTCGCCAGCCTGATGCCTGGCCCATTCCTGCTGCACATAAGCTTGCTTCACCAGACCGCCCAAAGGTGAATGCCTACACAAATCCTGAACGTCTGTACTCAGGGGACCGCGCAGCCAATGTTTTACCGGCGCCATAAATCCTTGTTTGGGTCGATCAATAATTTCGGCGGGTAAGCGCTTGCGGGCAATCTGTTTGAGCAGCAGTTTCAACCCTTCCTGCCAGGGAGGCCCCGCAACTTTTTTGGACACCGGCAGCATGAGCGCCAGATTGACCAGACGCATATCCAGAAACGGTGCGCGCAACTCCAGCGCATGCGCCATACTCATGCGATCCCCCACCGCTAATAAATCATCGGGCAGATAGGTTAGTATGTCCCAGGCCATGCTGCCATCCACCGGACCGAAGCGCTCCAGAAGCCCTTCCAGCCCACCATAAGCCGATGCGGCCGTTTGCCATGCCAATGGCGCATCATCCATGGGTACGGTGAACATGTCCGCGCCATCGGCATGGCTGACTGCGGTCCAATCCAGGTAGGCATGGGCCGCCGTACGATCCAGCCCCTGGATAAACCGCCGCAATCGACCGCGCAGGTTGCGGCTGCTGTTTCCTTCTCCCATTTTGTGCAATGTGGCCAGCATCAGGCTGCGTCCGGGCATATGCCGCAAACGCTCATGCCAGGCCATGCCCAGATAACGCGGATAGCCACCAAACAATTCATCCCCTCCCACGCCGGATAACGCGACATCCACATGCGCCTTGGCCTCGCGGGCAATTAAATATGTAGGCAATGCCGCCGAGTTGGTGACCGGCTGATCAAAGGCATCGGCCAACTCGTGCAGCATCTCGTGCGCATCCGCACGGACATCCAGTACTGCATGTTCACTGCCGATATGCCGGGCTACAGCCGCCGCATAGCGGCTCTCATCGTAGTCCTCCGTAGCATCGGAGAAACGGACGGAAAAGGTATGTAACGGACCGGGTAGCTGCCGTGCCAGCGATTCGGCGATCAATGAGGAATCCACGCCGCCGGATAAAAAGATACCCATCGGTTTATCCGAAACTGTACGTAGTAAAAATGCATCATCAAGCAGACGCTCGGTTTCGGCTTCCATTTCCGCCAGTGTCATGTCCAGTGGCTGATCCGGTTCAGGTAGGAAGGAGAAGCGGCGGGGCGTCGTCAGTGCTTCACCGGGTTTGGCGCAAATATAGGAGCCAGCGGGTAATTGCCGCACTTCCCTGTACATGGTTCGCGGTGCGGTGATACGCATGCGGCAAAGAACTTCATGCACCGCATGCACATCCGGAGTCAGTGTCCAGTGCCCCCGTTCAAACGCGGACAGCACGGATGCAAATCCGACTCGTCCGTTTTGCTCACAAATAAACAATGGTTTCTCACCGAAGGGATCGCGCGCGGCCAGCAGATATTTCTCGCGCGCATCCCATAATACAATGGAGAACATACCCTGAAGCAGTGAAAACATGCCAACGCCAAAGCGTCGGTACAGATGCGGTAACACCTCCGTATCCGTATCCGAGGCAAAAGTGACACCATCGTCTTCCAGTTGTTTGCGAAGCTCCCGATAATTGTAAATGCAGCCATTAAATACAACGGTGACATCATCAACCGTCATCGGCTGTCGACCGCGCGTATCCGGTCCGATAATAGACAAACGATGATGGATCGCGAAGAATCTACCATCGTCGTAAGCGCCCTGATCGTCCGGACCGCGCCGCGCCACAGCCGTTGCCATATGCGCCAGTTCGTCGGCATGACATTGGCCCAGCATGGCGACAAAACCGCACATCAGAGGATATTACCGCAGTCCGTCATTGTGGAGGCCAGCCCTGCCCTTTACCCACAAATCATGCCACAGAACCCTTGCACACGGGTCAGAC
>CAZDWG010000101.1:0-5617 GCA_964509005.1 uncultured Zetaproteobacteria bacterium | reverse complement strand
CGACAGAAGGCGCGCATCGTAGCCAGGTGCTTCGGTGTCATGAGTTCGAGTTCGGTGACGCCGTTTATGCCCAGGAACTTACGTTCGTCATCACCGGCCATGGTCCATAGTCCGATGATCGCTTCATCAACCTCGACATGGAATTGCAGGCCGTATTGACGGGTTCCCAGACGGAATGCCTGATGGGGAACTTCGGGGCATAATGCGAGAAGCATAGCCTCGCGGGGCAGGGAAAAGGTTTCTCCGTGCCATTGAAACACAAATAATCCTTCAGTGGGTAGGGAGGAAAACAGTGCGTCGATTTTTCCATCAGATGTTGCAAGTAAAGGATACCAGCCCAATTCGCGTTTGGGTGAGGATACTATCTCTGCACCCGCAGCCTTTGCCAACAATTGAGCGCCAAGGCAGATGCCGAGTACGGGGGAATCTTGTGCAATGGCCTGTTGCAGCAGACTAATTTCATTGGCGATGAAGGGAAGGCGATCATCGCTAGCGGACATTGGACCGCCCATGACGATCAGACCCGCATAGCCCTTAAGGGTATGCGGGATCGGGTTGCCTTTATAAATATGGATTATTTCAAGTGAATGACCTGCTTTTAGCAGGCAGTCCGCAATGAGCGCGGGAGGTTCGATGTCCAAATGTTGCAACACAAGAAAACGCATAGGGCTAGCCTAACAGCGGTGTTTGGTGGTACAAGTCGGATAATGGCGGATATTGCTGAATGGATACATCGGGTTGCGCGCGGCAAACACGGCGCAAAGGATTTGAGCCGGGATGAGGCCCGAATGGTATTTTCGGCGCTCCTGCAGCCAGATGCCGATGTTTTACAACTGGGCGCATTTCTCATTGCTGAGCGCATGAAAGGTAGTACTGCTCCTGAACTCGCCGGTTTCGTGGACGCTGCACGTTCCCGGATCAATGGTTTTGAAACGTTCGTAGCTCCGGTGGGTACGGTTGATTTGCCCTGCTATGCAGGCAAGCGGCGGGCGCCGCCGCTGCATCTGACGGCAGCTTTACAAGCGAGAGATGCGGGGATGCCGGTATTTGTTCATGGTGTTGCGCATATTGAGGAGAGGGTCACCGCCTGGCAGTCGTTGGGGCAGGCTGGTGTGAAACGGGCCGATCATCTACGGCAGGCGGTGGAGATTTTAGCCGATGACGGGATTGTTTATATGGATATCGCGGATATTTGTCCTGATCTTTTTCGCGTATTGGAACTGCGCCCGAGGTTGGGCGTGCGATCTTTTGCCCATACCGTGGCCCGCATGCTCAATCCGTTACGCTGCACTGGCCAGCTTAATGGAATGTTTCATACACCCTACGCTCGTCACATGGCCGAGGTGAATACACTATTGGGCCAACGTTGTTCCCTGATTTTCATGGGCGCGGAAGGGGAGCCTGAATTGTATGCGACTCGACAGAAAGAACTGTTGTTACAGCAGGGGAAGCATATTCGCCCGCTGCGATATCCGGACGGGGATGTTGAAATTTATCAAAAGGAAAAGTTCAATAAATTAAGTGAGATAGAGAAATATATTCCAGCAAAACATAAGGCATGGTCGAGCCCGCGTGAGGTGCTTGTATTAAAGCGTATGCATGAGGCTTTCAAGCTGGTTTCAACCGGAAACTTACCGGAAGGGTGGTATGAACATATTGCATGATTTATTTTGTGTCATATCATCAGGAGGAATGCTGCGGACTGGAGGTGTCATATGAGTCGGGTACTGGCCTGTTTCACAACAGGCGTTGAAGAGATTGAATTTGTCGCCGTGGTGGACATTTTGCGGCGGGCGGATGTTGAGGTGGTGATGGTCAGTCTGGATGGGGAATCCGTAACGGGTCGTTCGGGTATCACGATCAAGGCCGATGCATCCTTACCGGATGTGATGAACGAGGATTGGGATATGGTGGTGCTGCCGGGTGGGTTGCCCAATGCGCATCTGTTGCGCGACGATGCCAATGTGCGGATTGTGGTTGGGAGGCTATGCAATGAACGAAAATCCATCGCTGCGATATGCGCCGCCCCTACGGTACTGGCCGCTTACGGGATTACCGCCGGAAGGAGGGTGACATCGTATCCGTCTTGTCAGCAGGAGATGGAAGAGTTGCAGCCATCCTCGGTTTATGTCCATGAAAGTGTCGTCGAAGATGATGTTCTCACCACCAGCCGCGGCCCCGGAACTGCCGTCGAATTTGCGCTCAGGCTGGTGGCAAAGCTTTGTGGCGAGGATAAATCGGAGGAAATCCGGCAGTCCATCGTGGCATGATCAGTACATGGCGAAATTGTAAAAACTTGTCTAAGCTAAATAATGCTGCCTTTGATGCCATCCGCGAAAGCCTGGTAGAACAAGTCTCCGAGCTTCCGCTAACTGTAAATATCGTGGCATATGAAAAGCAGATGATCGAGCAAGCGATGCATCCGGCGTGGTGGACCCGCATGACCGAAGAAAAAATGCAGAACATGATTGAACGGCTTGCGCCACTGATGCGTTACCGTCAAAGACCCCGCGACGCCATAGTAAAACTCGATATTCAGGATATGGTTGCCATCAAGGAGACGATCGAATTCGGGCCGGAGCATGAACGGCTCTCTACCAGTGCTTACCGAGAACGCCTGGAGGCCTATGTGCGTGATCTGGCCGAGCGGAATCCCGTATTACAGAAGATACGGAGCAATGAAGAGGTATCCTCTTCTGAAATTCATAAGCTGGCCAAGCTGCTGGAAGAGCAATCCCTGCATGTCACAGAGGATGTGTTGCGCAAGGTGTACGATCACAAGACTGCCCGGTTCATCCAGTTCATGCGCCATATTTTGGGTCTGGAAAAACTGGAGCCCTGGAGCGAAACGGTGACGGCAGCCTTTGATGCCTTTATCGCCGAGCACAATACGTTAACCGAACTTCAGGTTCGTTTCCTGCAAACGTTGAAAACATTCATCCTGCAAACGGGCAAGGTGGATAGGCGCCACTTGATTGAAGCGCCGTTCACCTTCATTCATCCACAGGGCATTCGCGGCGTATTCAAGACCGACGAAATTGAAGAATTGATGAATTTCATGAAGAAACTAGCTGCCTGATACGCACAAGCTTTGACTTCCTATTATCATTTTATCATTATGTCGAAAATAACAACTCCTGCTATTTGCGAAGCCGGAAACAGTATGTGGGCTAGATACATATGACAGTGAAGAAACAAACGATACAAAAGGCGCCGGGCGCCATGATTCGCTGCCCGCAGGGGTACACCGCCTACGTACCCGATCCCCTGCCACCGGCGATACACTGGACGCCCGAACTCCTCCGCTCACTGGCCGATGCGGATTATTTACTAGGCAGGCTGGCGGGCGAAGGCAGGCGCCTGGCAAACCCCCATTTGCTTATACAGCCCTTCATCCGCCGCGAGGCGGTCCTTTCCAGCAGGATTGAAGGTACGCAGACCACGCTTGGCGAATTGCTCGCGGCCGAGGCTGGTGCTCCGATTTCACAAGATCCGGGTGATTTGCAGGAAGTGAGAAATTATATTGATGCCCTTGAGTACGGCATTAAACGGCTCGAAACCCTCCCATTATCCCTTCGGCTTATACTGGAGCTGCACGAAAAACTGATGCGTGGGGTTCGGGGCAATCATGCCACGCCGGGAGAATTTCGCCGCTCACAAAACTGGATCGGACCGGCCGGATGCACCCTGACTAACGCCACCTACATTCCGCCTCCTCCGCATGAGATGATGGACTGCCTCAGTACTTGGGAACGCTTTCTGCATGAGAAGAACCTTCCGGTTCTGGTTCATCTGGCATTGGCGCATTATCAATTTGAGGCCATTCATCCATTTCTCGACGGCAACGGCCGCACAGGCCGTTTGCTGATCACGCTCTTCCTCATCGAAAGAAGCATTTTACCAGAGCCGCTGCTATATCTGAGCGCCTTCTTTGAGGCTTCCCGGCAGGATTATTATCAGCACTTACTGGCGGTTTCCAAGCGGGGCGAATGGGAGGAATGGCTGGCGTACTTCCTGAACGGCGTAGCGCGCCAGTCGGAAGATGCCTTAAATCGGGCTGAACAGATTAATACATGTTTTGCCCGCTGGCGGACTTCGCTTGTCGGCGTGCCCAGCAAGGCACCTGCACAGTTGCTTGATATGCTGGAAGCCAACCCCTTTATCACCGTGAAGAAAGCAAGCGAAAAACTCGGAGTAGCATTTACCACCGCCCAGCGCGCCGTAAATAAACTTGAGAACCTGAGTGTAATCTCCGAGGTCAGCGGTGGAAAGCGGGATCGCCTGTATTGTGCCAAAACCATCCTCGCCATTCTGGAACAGCCGGCCCAGTTGCTTCCAGCCGGAGAACAATCTTGAAAAATGTTGAAGCAGCAGAAGCTCACCGCATAGGACACAAGGTAAAAAGGATTTAACATGCTGACTGCATCATTGCGTTCAAAGATTGATTCGCTCTGGGATAAATTCTGGTTCGGTGGCATCGCCAATCCGCTCACGGTGATGGAGCAGATTTCCTATCTGCTGTTCATGCGCCGCCTGGATGCCATGGATACCAAGCGCAAGGAGGATGCCGAGTGGTTAAATCGCGAATATACATCCCTGTTTGAAGGGCAGGAGGAGTGCCGCTGGGGCCATTTCCGCCATATGCCAGCCGATGAGATGCTGGTGCATGTGCGTGATATTGTGTTTCCGTTCATCAAGAATCTGCAAAAGAGAGTAGAAAGGGGTCAAGTCTTGAATGTTGAATTCAGCGGCAGTGGTTCTTGGTCTTGCTTTGCGCATTCGACATGAGGGTTGAGATAACATGCAGATGATCCGTTGCACTCAGAAGCTGCTGAAAGAACTGCCGATGGAAGCCGTCGAGAAAGTGGCTGTGCTTCCTGCGGCATGCTGGCACGCCAATCTATTGCGCATAGACCGGCACAAGTGCCTGCTGTTTACCCATGACACCACACTGTTTTCCCTGTTTATTCCGGGCGTCACCAAGCCGAATTTCTGATACGCTTCCCTGTATGCGTTTAAGCCGGGATTTCCGCCAACAACATATCCAGCATGAACTGCGCACCTATGGGCGTAAGAATGGTTTTGTAACCAGCGGACAGGAAGCGCGGCTAGCCAAATGGCTACCACGAATAGGTGTGCCAAAAGACAAGACGCTGGCCCATGTTGGCATTATCGCCGATTCTCCGATTGTGATTGAAATTGGTTTTGGTCATGGCGATTTTCTGGTGCATCTGGCGCAGGCCCACCCCGATTGGGTTCTGTTTGGCGTTGAGATTTATCTTCCTGGCATAGCCAAGGCGGTGGGAAAGTTGGAACATGCCGGGGTCATTGAGCGGGTACGAATTTCGCAACTTCCGGCACAGTTTGTATTACAACATCAGGTGATTGAAGGTCAGTTACACGGGGTCTTTATTAACCATCCCGACCCATGGCCCAAGGCGCGACACCACAAGCGCCGTCTGATTCAGAAGGACTTTGCCCGTTTGCTCGCCTCGCGGGTGGAGGAGGGTGGGTTTATCAAGCTGGCCAGCGACAAGCCGGATCTGGCCGAATGGATGCGGGATATCCTTGATGGCACGCCGGGCTTGCGTAACATGGCTGGAAGTAAGGGTTTTAT
>CAZDWG010000100.1:0-5770 GCA_964509005.1 uncultured Zetaproteobacteria bacterium | reverse complement strand
TCGTAATATATGGTTATGTGGCACAATATTCCCCAGAGTTTTGCAATTGGCTCCTTATTTATCCTTTTATACAAGCGACTTACATCAAAAAATAACATTAAACACCTACTATTTTATATCAATCGAGTCTGACCCCATTGATTCACCATTGATTCATTGCATTGTTGCAACGCCAGCAACGCCGACGGGGTCGTGTCCAGGGTAATATTCGGATTATTCGGGCCGGGATCGACATGATTGGCATCGCTATCTCCGTCGGATGCGCTGGCGGCGCTTGCGCGGGTGATGGAAAGATCATGGAAATGGGCCGGTGTGAAGAAGATCGTAAACAGGGCGGCAAGCGCAAAGGCAATACGCATCACCGCCCTCCCGCCTGCTTCAGCCGCGAGGGCATGGATGCCATCCGCAAGCCCGGAACGGACCTTATACGTCAAATAACGATTCAAATTATCCCTGTTCATATGCGTTATACCCCCCCCGGGAACTTCCCATGTTACAAAAGTCACGTCTGATTTGCGTACTTAATCAGAAAGATTAGTAATTGTCCATCCCATAAATAGGGGATAAGACACAAATCTGTCTATATATTGATGTCCTCGTAAAAAAGCCCATCACCATAGAATTTTCATACAAGGCAATGAAAACATTGGATATTTTCCTAAAATAGCCTTGCTTTCAGATATTCGACCAGATAAAATATGTTGCAATATAAGGGATTGGAGGTGATGGGTGATTTACGCAAAAGATCACAAAACGTGCAACATGTTCGATCCGTTCAGCCACCTTGGGCCAAAACGGTTGAAAATGCTGACGGAGTCATGGCCGGGTTTATTCCGTAGAGAATTGCTTCCGAAGCTGCCTGTGCACTTGCTCAGCAAGCATTATGAACGCGATATGGGCAGGCCGACGAAGGAACTCTATGCCATGATGGGCGTGATGATCTTGCAGCAAATGAAAGATTTGACCGATGATGAGGCAGTGCGTCAATTTGCTTTCAATACGGAATGGCATTACGCGCTGGATATCAGCGGAGATTCAGATGCTTCGGCCTATATTTGCCCCAAGACGCTGTGGACTATGCGCGAGTTGATGAGCAGGCATGGACTGGAAGAAGCTGTATTCAGTGCAATCACGGCACATCTGGCCAAAGTCTTTTCCGTAGGCATGGACAAACAGCGGCTGGATTCCACGCATATCTTTTCCAACATGAAGCACTTGGGCCGTATTGGCTTATTCGTTCAGACGATCAAAGGGTTTCTCACCAATATGAAGCGCAACCACAAGCAGCTTTATGCCGATCTGGATACCGGCCTCAGCAGTCGTTACATGAGCAAACAGGGAGAATCAGCTTTCGCCATGGTCAAGCCCTCGGACTCGTCCAGGCGTCTTGCAAACCATCGGGGTCAGGTCTTGAATATTGAATTTACAGGCTTACAGTACTGTCATGGCCCGTCCATTACGCATTGAGTATCCAGGCGCTGTTTATCGTATCACCTCTCGTGGTGATGGTTGTGAGGGTATCTATCTTCTGGATGAAGACAGGAAGCTGTTTCTCGAAGTCTTGTCAAATGTGGTTGATAGCCTGAACTATTCACAAATACTGCCGTGCCCTTGCTTGTTCCTTTGTTCGTACCGAATCCCTCGTCGGTCGTCCGTATGCATGGCTACGGTCTCTCTCCTCGGAATCCGTTGCGAACAAAGGTTCTGCGCAATCATCATGACGATTCATGAATAGTCCAGGATAGTTTTGGCTGGCTGTGTCATGCATGGTGCCTGATGACAAACCATTACTGCAGTTATGCAGCTACATTGTTCGTAATCCTGTGGCGGCAGGCATGGTCGCGGATGTTGCGGACTGGCCGGGAAGTTCCGAGGGTGCAAAAAAATATTGCGTGCCCCGCTCTGGAACACATACAGGCCGAAAGTTTAGATCGCGGTGAATGGATGACGGCAGCTTACCGGCATCATGGCTACACCATGCGGGAAATTGCTGACTACACTAAAGTGCACTACTCGCTGGTCAGCAAAGTCATCAAGGCGTGGGAGGATTAGTGATTCAACTTTCAAGACCTGACCCCCAAAGTGGTCAATCATCAGTACAGGTTGCCGAGGGACAGACCTGGTAGCAGCATGCGGCTCCATGGAAACTGCCGCTAAAGTCCCACTAAGCCTTGCGCACGGCTTATCCTTTGAGGATTTATACCGTCCAGAGGGTCTCAAACGCATCGACGATATCTTTCTCACCGCGCTCACTGTTGCTGATAAAGCCCTGCACGTTCGGCTTCATCATGGTCGGGAGCACCCCGACTCGCTTGCTCCCAAGGAGCATTCCGCCCTGCTGATGGACCTGGCGCCTCATCTCGAAACATTTCTTGCCGAATTGTTCGATATCCGGACACAGGTGCTGGAGCGAAAGAAACAACAGTTGACGAATACGCTGGTCTCTACCTGTAAACGCCGGTTCGTTCAGCGGGCTATCAAAGGGGTTCGGGTGGAGGCTGATGCGGGCGAAGCGATTATCTCCGCCATGGAGGCTTTGTGCGGCACACCCTTTGATGAACAGCGCTATGCTAGCCTGGTCATCGAGTGGCTCAAGAATCCGAAGGATCATGCACATGCGCTGGAAACGGCGGCACGCTATGCCGCGTGGGCGGTGCATACCGAGGCCGGCCGCGCGCGTCATGCGGACGGCGTGCTGTTCAAGTTGCCGCAGCATCTTGATTTTATGCATTTGGTACCCGTGATCTCCGAAAAGCGCCACGGTATAGAGCAGATGCGCCTGCCCGAGGAGTCGTTAAAACAACGCCAGGGCTTCAAACTGACGGACCCCGGGTGTGGCTCGAACTATGCTATGGATCAGGCGCATTACTGCATCTGGTGCCATAAACAGGACCGCGATTCCTGCTCCAAGGGTTTGAAAGAGAAGCACTCCGATACTTTCAGAAAGAGCCCCTTGGGCGCGACGCTGACAGGTTGCCCCCTGGAGGAAAAGATATCGGAAATGAACCTGCTCATGGCCGAGGGTTGCGCCATCGGCGCCCTGGCAGTAGTCGTGGTGGATAACCCGATGGTCGCCGGAACCGGTCATCGCATCTGCAACGATTGTATGAAGGCATGTATTTATCAGCGCCAGGATCCGGTGGATATTCCACAGATTGAAACGCGCATGCTCAAGGATGTGCTGGAACTGCCGTGGGGCTTTGAAATCTACAGTCTGCTTACCCGCTGGAACCCCCTGAATATCGAGCGACCATTGCCTCTGGACAACAGCGGTTACAAGGTGCTGGTGGTCGGCCTTGGACCTGCCGGTTATACGCTGGCTCACCACCTGATGAACGACGGCCACCATGTCGTGGCCATCGACGGCTTGAAGATCGAGCCCCTGCCGTCGGAGATTTGCGGCGTAACCATCGAGGGCGCTCGCGCAACGTTTCAGCCTGTTCGCGATATCCACACTCTGCACGAAGAGCTGGATGAGCGTGTCATGGCCGGGTTTGGCGGTGTGGCCGAATATGGCATTACCGTGCGCTGGAACAAGAATTTCCTGAAAGTGATCCGTCTTCTGCTTGAGCGGCGCCAATGTTTTACCATGTTCGGCGGCGTACGCTTCGGCGGTACGCTTACGGTCGAAGATGCCTTCGCCATGGGTTTCGATCATATCGCTCTGTGCATGGGCGCAGGCAAGCCCACCTTTCTTTCCATCCCCAATGGCATGGCAAGAGGGGTGCGCAAGGCATCGGATTTTCTCATGGCCTTGCAGCTCACGGGTGCCGCCAGGGAATCATCGGTAGCCAACCTGCAAATTCGCCTGCCCGTGGCCGTGATTGGTGGTGGTTTGACGGCCGTGGATACCGCGACCGAGGTGTTGGCTTACTATCCGGTACAGGTAGAAAAGTTTCTTTGCCGCTATGAAGTCCTGGTGCATGCGCGCGGCGAGGATGTCGTACGCGCACCCTTCGGCGTGGAGGAAGCATTGATTGCCGATGAATTTATGGCCCACGCCCGTGCCATCCGCGCTGAGCGGGCGCAGGCTGTGGTCGAGGGGAGAGAGCCGGATATTCTTTCGCTGCTGGATCAATGGGGAGGGGTGAGCATCGTTTATCGCAGGCGTTTGACTGATTCCCCCAGTTATACCCTTAACCATGAGGAGCTGACGCATGCCCTGGCGGAAGGCATTCGCTTCGCCGAATTGCTTTCGCCGGTGGCCGTTGACGTCGATACCTACGGACACGTTCAGCATTTGCGCCTGTCCAGGCGCGAGTTGAATCCGGACGGCCATATCGAGGATACAGGCGACGTGGTGCATCTGCCGGTGCGCGCCATTCTGATAGCTGCGGGCACGCACCCGAATACGGCGCTGGCCGAAGAGGATGCGGAACACGCCAAACTGGACGGCTATTTTTTCCAGGCCGTGGATATGAGTGGTCAACCGGTTCAACCGGAACGCATCGCCAAGCCCGCTGAGGCGCGCATGCTGATGGGCGTACGCGATGACGGCAGGGCCATGAGTTTCTTCGGCGATCTACATCCTTCCTTTGCCGGTAATGTCGTCAAGGCCATGGCCAGCGCCAGGCGGGGGCATGGGGTCGTCAGTCACGTTTTGGCTAAAAGACAACCTGGAAAAATGGGTGCGAGAGCGCTGATAACCAGGCTGAATGACCAGCTACGACCGCGAACACATGCGGTCCGGCGACTGGCGCCAAACATTGTGGAGGTGGTGGTGTACGCACCAAAAGCGGCCTCAGCCTTCCATCCCGGTCAATTCTACCGCCTACAGAACTATGAAGCGCTGGCGCGCCAGGTGAACGGAACCCGCCTGGCCATGGAGGGTCTGGCCCTGACCGGTGCCTCCGTGGATCTTGACCGGGGATTGATTTCACTCATCGTGCTGGAAATGGGCGGCTCCTCCGACCTGTGTGCTCAGCTTAAGCCCGGCGAACCGGTCGTTCTGATGGGACCTGCCGGTAGCCCGACTGAAATTCGCGGAGGCGAAACAGTACTGCTCGCCGGTGGTGGTTTGGGCAATGCAGTCCTCTTTTCCATCGGCCAGGCTTTCCGGCAAGCAGGCTCCAGAGTACTCTACTTCGCGGGTTACAAAAAAAATATCGACCGCTATAAGGTAGAAGAAATCGAGGCAGCCGCTGATGTGGTGGTGTGGTGCTCAGATGAAACTCCGGGGTTTATGCCCACACGACCGCAAGATACGAGCTTCGTTGGCAATATCGTTGAAGCCATGTATGCCTATGCCAGCGGTGGGATGGGCGAGCCTTCTATCCCACTGCTTGAGGTCGACCGCCTCATTGCCATTGGCTCGGCAGGTATGATGGCGGCGGTTGCACGGGCGCGTCACGGCGTACTCAAGGGTATGCTTAAAGCGGATCACATAGCCATAGGTTCCATCAATTCACCCATGCAATGCATGATGAAGGGTATTTGCGCCCAGTGTCTACAGGTACACCGCGACCCGGAAACGGACGAAGAAACCATGGTTTTTTCCTGCGCCAATCAGGATCAATTGCTGGACTGGGTAGATTTTTCCGTGCTTATGGAGCGCCTCGGACAGCAGTCAGCGCAGGAAAAACTCACGGCACAATGGATTGGTCACTTGCTCCATGGAGGGAAAAGCGCCGCCGCGCACGAAGGCGGATGAGACCAAAGAATCAATGAACTGCTTTAGGCGGACACTGGTGCTGATCAGCATGTTATTTATGGTCTTCGCATGGGCTGTGCCGATGGCATGGGCCGGTGATGACGGCTCAATTGCGAAGAC
>CAZDWG010000099.1:0-5775 GCA_964509005.1 uncultured Zetaproteobacteria bacterium | reverse complement strand
ATGGGCCAAAGTGGGGAAGCCGATCGCCGCTCACGAGTTTTGCAAGAGGCTCCCTGGATAACAAAATCGTAAATGCTTGATTTTATTGGCCTGAGATTGGGGACCGTATAGCGGTGTGAGGCGCTATTCATGGATAGCGTGGGCTAACTCTCTGTGGCGGATCAGGGGCGCGGCCATGCTTTCATGTCGCATCCAGGCCGCAATGCGTTCCACCATATAGACCGAGCGATGACGACCGCCACTGCACCCGATGGCCAGAGTAAAATAGCGCTTGCGCTCCTGCTCCATTTTGTCCCAGACGAAGCCCAGCCATTGTTTGAGCTTCTCCTCCGTTTCGGCTACCACGTGATCCCGTTCAAGAAAGGCCTGTACGGGCGCATCGCGCCCGGTCTTTCGCGATAATTCCGGCTGATAATGCGGATTGGGCAAAAAACGCAGATCAATGACCATATCCGCATCCAAAGGCAGGCCATGTTTATAGCTGAAGGACATCAAGGTGACGGTGAGGGGCAATTCACTGCCCCTTGAGTGAGTCTTGTACCAGAATGCTTCAATCATTGCAGCCAGTTCGTACGGGTTCATGGCTGTCGTATCCAGTACCAGATCGGCCAGCCCACGCGCTGGCGTCAGTGCTTCCCGTTCCGCCGCGATGGCCTGCGGCAAATCCAGGCCCGGCGCGTAAGGGTGGCGGCGACGAAGCGTGGAGTAACGGCGCAACAAGGTGGCGTCATCCGCTTCAAGAAAAACCAGTTGCCAGTCACTGTTTTGTTCGCGCAGCTTGCGCAAATCCCGGTGTAATGCTCCAGGACTTTCACTACGCACATCCACGCACACAGCCATCGGCTTGCCCTGGCGAGCGACTTGTCCGGCCCACGCCCCAAGCAGAGGCATGGGCAAATTGTCCGTGCAAAAACAGCCCAAATCTTCCAGCGCGTGCAAGGCCGTGCTCTTGCCAGAGCCGGACAGGCCGCTGAGGATGAGTCCCATACCTCGTGTTGTTAGGATGACTGCCCCTGCTGGATGCGTTCCTGCAAGGCATGGGCAAATTCCTTGCCGCTATCTACACCCCGCTGCTTAAGCAGGTGATTGCGGGCGGCCACCTCGACCAGCACTGCCAGTGAGCGACCCGGCCGGATGGGAATCATGACCTTGGCAAGCTGTACGTCATGTATCTTGATGGTGCGTTCCTCGGTAAGCACGCGCTCCTCCCCCGAAAGACTTTCCCACGGCGCAACTTCCGCTACCAGGCCTACACGCTTGGTATCGGTTAATGCGGCGGCGCCGAATAAATCGCGGATATTGAGGATACCCAAACCACGGATTTCCATATGGTAACGCAAGGCCTCGGGACTCTTGCCGACAAGAATGTCCGGTCCAGGGCGTGAAAGTTCCACCATGTCATCGGCGATAAACCGGTGCCCCCTCATAATGAGTTCCAGGGCAATCTCACTCTTGCCAATACCGCTGGCTCCGGTAATCAGTACGCCAAGGCCGAACACATCCATGTACACGCCATGCTGGTACATGCGCGGCGCCAGTCTGCGTGTCAGATAAAGCATCATGTCCGTCATGAATGCAGTGGTTTCCATGTCCGTGACAATCAATGGCGTCCGGGTTTTGCGAGCGGCCTGCACCATTTCCTGCGGTGGCGGCAGACCACATGTCACCACAATTGCTGTCAGGGAGAGGTCGAACATCGCGTTGATTGCTTCGCGGCGCTGGTCATCTGTTTGAACGTCCAGGTAGTGCAAACCCGTTTTCCCGACCACATGCAACAGATGAGGGTTGAGTCCCTCAAGAAATCCACATAAGGCAAACGAAGGCTTCTGCACACGCGGTCGATCCATGTAGCGGTCCACATCCGCGTCGTCATTCACGAGATGCATGTGCATCAATTTGCCACGTTCGACTAGCAGCTCGGCAATGGAGATACGCCCAAAATCTTGTTCCATATCGTTTACTTCTGACTGGCTGCCGGAAACATGGCGGATACGGCCTCTTTCGAATCCGCCTGCATGATAATCTTCCGGACGGACTCCTTTTGTAGCGTGCGCGCGAGGCTTGCCAATATTTCAAGGTGGGAACGATCCTCATTTTCCGGGGCAAGCAGCACGACCACGATATGTACGGGCTGGCCGTCAATGGCATCAAAATCAACGCCCTCCACATGTCGCGCTAGCGCCACTACGGGCGCATCAAGGTCGGGCAATCTTCCATGAGGAATAGCGATGCCATGACCGATGCCCGTACTGCCCAGCTTTTCCCGCTCCATCACCACGGCCATGGCTTGATCCGGGTCAATGGATGGGAAAAGCTCAATGATTTCCGCAATAATTGCACTTTTACTGCTTACCCTGGAATTCAGCAATATCGTGTCAGCCGGGATCAAGCTCGTATCCTGTTTCATCAACGCCTTACCTCTCACCATTCATGCCTGTTCGGGTTCAATCCAGCCCAGTCTTCCATCACCTCTGCGATACACCACATTCATGCTGTCGGTATCCTGATTGGTAAAAATAAACAGCGGCTGCCTGTCCGATAATTCCAGTTGCATGACGGCCTCATCCACGCTCATCGGTTTAGCCGACATGCGCTCCATTTCCAGCACCTCCAGCGGCTGGTCAGCGGCTAATTCCTCTTCCTCGCTGGCCGTCGCGAGAATGCGGTGTGAGACCTGAATAGCCGGTGCGTTATTTTCGGGCGATGCCTGATGCTTACGCATTTTGGCGCGGTAGCGTTTGAGTTGCCTGTTCAGTTTATCTACCACACCATCAATCGAGGCATACATATCCTCTGTTTCGTGGCTGCCATGAATGTTCAATCTATTTGCCTGAATTGAGATTTCACAACGCTGACGAAACTTCTCCACACTCAGCACCACATGCACATCCACCACCTGATCAAAGGAATGTTTAAGATGCTTCAGTTTTTCCTGTACATACTGTTTCAATGGATCCGTCAGTTCGACATGTCTTCCTGTCATCGATACTTGCATAAGCTACCTCCTTGTGTGTTGATGCGACCTTCGCCGCTGGCTGCTGGGCGGAAGACCCAGCGTTTCCCTGTATTTTGCCACAGTTCGGCGGGCAATTTCAATACCTTCGGCCCGTAGTCGATCCGATATGGCCTGATCCGAAATTGGCCTCCCGGACGGTTCGGACTCAATCAGTGCCTTGACACGTTGCTGCACACGATATACGGATATCGTGCCACCGCCACGGGTCGGCAACCCCGCCGAGAAGAATCTGCGCATTTCGATAAGGCCCAGAGGCGTTTCAGCGTACTTCCCGTTGGTGACGCGAGAAATAGTGGATTCGTGTAAATCAACCTCCTCTGCCACATTCTGCAAAGTAAGCGGCTTTAAGCCGAGCAGCCCATATTCCAGAAATGCCCGCTGCCGACGCGCCAGGCAATGCGCGACCTTGTACAGGGTTTCCCTTCGCTGCTCCAGAGCATATAGAAGCCATTTAGCTTCGCGGGTTGCACTATTCATAAACTCGCGCTCCGCGCCATGCCAGCCCTGATTCTTCCATTGTTCATCCAGCCGTAACCCCTGCCATGAATAGCCCGGAACTTCGATAGAAATATCACCTTCGGCGCTACGCCGAAATATAATTTCAGGCTGTACATAAATACTATCCTGTCCATGAAGACCATGCCCCGGAAACGGATCCAGTCGCCGCAAGCGCGCCCGTGCGCAGGCCAGCGTTTCAGTACCGCAATCCATCCGGTCAGCCAGTACACCATCCGATTCGAACAGTTGATCTGGAAAGTGTAATAATAAACGCCGGGCCAGCGCATCGCAATCATTGTCGTCGTCCAGTTGAAGCAACAGACATTCGGTCAGATCGCGTGCGCCGATGCCGACTGGCTCGAGTTGCTGCACGATATCCACCAACACTTTTTCAAGGGTTTCGGCATCGCAATGTAATGATGTTACGAGTTCGTCGGGATTCTGCCTCAAATAGCCGTCATCATCCAGTGAGTCAATAAGGGCGTGAGCCAGAATACGCGCCACATCCTGCATGGGTTGCCGATCCACTTGTTCATGCAGTGATTGACCCACGGTCTGTTGTGCCTGCCATTGCTGGTCGCGCGTATCCACGCCATCACGGCCTGTCGATGAGGCATACATCGTTTCCCAGCGATTATCGCCATTCTCGCGCCAGTTCGCTTCTTGTTCCCTGTCATTTTCAGCTGTATCCTGTTCTTCCCGCAGTTCACCGGATGGGCTTTCACCCTGCTCCAGCAAAGGATTGGACTCGATGCATTCTTCAATATATGAATCCAGGTCCATGGCGTTCATGGCCAAAACCTTGAGGCTCTGCGTCAATTGGGGGGTGAGGGCAAGGTGTTGCCCCAGCTTTTGAGTTAATTTAGTTTGCATTTATGAATAAGCCCAAGCCAAATCCCCGAAGACCATCAGGAATTGAAAAGCTACCGCAACAGGATGTTGCCCTTGGAAGAAAACCATCGTCACCGGGTGTATAGATCAGCGAGGCGCAAGTGTCAACGATCATACGGACTCGTTCCATGGCTAAAATATTCTAAGCGCAATTGGGGGGTCTGGTCTAGGAAAACAGCGCAACTCTTTTCCGATGTGCTTATGGTTGGCGATATGGTGATGGAGGATGCCATGCGCGTTCTTTCAGGGCGCTTCGTCAGTCAGAAACGACAAGGTGCCCTTTGGGGGCTGATAGATGGGTTGAAAAGCTTGAAGTATTGACAGGTCGACAGCTAAAGCCTCAGAAACGTGGCCCAAAAAGAAAGACGGTGGAGAATAAATAAGTGTATTTAGTTAACTGTCACCTTAATAGCACCGGAGAATAGAAAGGATTGCTCACTGAGTTCAGCGACCAAACACTTTTTTCAGGATGCTGGTGGTGCGTTTGACCGGATTTTTGCGAATTGCCGCTTCTTCCTGAGCCATATAAAGGAAAATACCAGCCAGCCCCTGCTTCACAACATACTGTGTCAGGTTAGCTTTTACATCCGGCATAAACGGCAGGGACTGGTATTTACCCATTACATTATTATAGGCCTGCACAGCTCCGGCCTGATTCAAGGCATTTTTAACTATCGGGCGCATTTCATTGGATAACGGGCCGGTCATTTTTCTTTTGAAATATTGGGTGGCTGCATTATCTGGCCCGCTCAGGATGTGTTTCGCATCGCTGAAGTTCATGGTTTTGATCGCCTTGCCGAAAATACGTCTGGCTTTGGGCGCAGCTGCTTCCGCAGCACGATTCAGGCGTAGTTCCAGATCATCCATCATTGAACCCATGCCCACTGCGGAAAGGGCTGATTTAACTGATTGCAGATTTTTCGGCAACGGGATGTGAATTTTCGGATCGGCATTGAAACCGCCTCTTTTGCCAAGTTGGCTGACCACACGCTCCGAACCCACGCGCAGGGCATCTTTGAGGCCGGCAATCATGTCCGAATTGCTTAGCCCGGCTACGGAGGGAAGCGCCCTCTTGGTCGATTGGCCGCTCCCGACACTGCCAAGCATGCCGCCCACCTGATCCATCCATCCGGCGGATGCCTGAGATACGGGAAAAAGCAAAACCACCGCAATGATGAGTAATTTCCAGTTGAATTCCTTCATAGTCAGCCTCCTTCGTGCAGAGCCAGTAGCATAACAAGTCAAAACGAATCCTGCACACCATGAATCGATCAATACAATCCTAGACCAGACCCCATTTTTCCTACACTGTCCCCGATTTTCCGGCGCTCTCTTTTCCTAATGATTGCGGTATCATTCCGTTTTCGGGC
>CAZDWG010000098.1:0-5825 GCA_964509005.1 uncultured Zetaproteobacteria bacterium | reverse complement strand
CAGAGGGTACGCACACATGGGCGGGCAAGCAATTGTGCTTCACGATGGATTGAAGTGTTTTGAAGATCTTGCCCTGTTGCGCTTGCCAATGGAACCACCATTATCTGCGCACCGCGCCTTGGTCTGACCCGTGTGCAAGGGTTCTGTGACATAACTTATGGGTAAAGGGCAGAGCTAACCGCACGATTGTTGGCCCAACATGGCATTTCCGTATTCAGCGAACAGCAGTTGGATGAAGCGGCGCAACGCCTTGTGGAACTTGAGGTGGGTTAAATATGCACTGGCTCTTCTTTTTTACATCGCTTATATTGCAGCCGGGTTAAAATCACAAGTTTGGGCGACGCATGGTTCTAACTTGAGAGCCTGTCGGAGCAATGATGATACGATTGTTTTTTCTTTTCTTTGTAATGTTCTTATCTGTCGTGGAGGTGTCTCATGCCTCAAATCAGGTGGCGCTGAACAAAGCAAATCTGGACATGAAGACAGGCCATTATTCCGTTGCTCTTGAAAGTTTGCGGCAACTCGTGAACAGGGATAAAAATGATTATCAGGCATGGTTTCTGCTCGGCGTTGCACACACGCATGAACAGCACTATCACCAGGCTATTGAGGCTTTTCGTCAGGTGATAGCCCTGCGTCCGGACCTGGCGGAGCCGCACAATAATTTAGCGGCGATCTACAGCGCTTTGGGTGATCCTGAGACGGCTGCCCATGAGTTGGAGCAGGCTCTGGTCAAGCGCCCTGATTTTGTAACGGCTGAAGAGAATTTGGCTGATTTGTACGTCAGGCTGGCGCTTAAACATTATCGTAACAGTTTGGAAAAGGCGCCGAATCCTGTTGTGAGGCAGCGTTATATGCGTTTGTTGGATGTGCTTAAGCCTGCAAGGGATGAAGCGGGGCTGGTCAAAGCCAGTGTTGTGCACCATCCCAAACCGCAGCCGATCGCAGTTGCCGATGCAAAAGCAGGGCGGAGCGGTGAACATAAGACCATGGAAAAAACGGAAAGGCTACCGTCCGCACCCGTAATGCCTGTGAATGCGGCAGAATCCAGGAGGAGGTCTGTTGCATCCGTGTTGGGTGCTTTGGAAACATGGCGTTTGGCATGGTCGAATCAGAATGTGCATGGGTATTTTGCGGCTTATGCCGCTGATTTCAAGCCACCATCCCGTTTTTCTTCACTAAAATCCTGGAAGAAATATAAGAAGAAGGTCATAAGGGATAAAAAATTCATCCGTGTGAATTTTGAACAGGTGGAAGTGGATGTCCAGCCCGGCAGTCATTTGGCCACCGTGATGATGTTACAGCATTTCCATTCAAACAGTTATAATTCCGATGACCTCAAAAAAATAACCATGAAGCATCAAGGCCACGGTTGGAAAATTACCAAAGAGACCCTTGTGCGATGATAAAAACGTGCGCATTTTTGCTTGCTATGATGGTATGCGGGTCCGCGATTGCCGCCGAATTGCAGTTGAAAGACGGGTTATCTAAACGCCTATGGCAGGTTCTTAATGATAAAAACAACCATATCGTTGATGCGCGAGAGCGCAGTATTCTGGGCGCAACACTGGCTTTGCGGCAGCATCATTATGCAAAAGCATTATCCCTGTTAAACAATCCTGATGTGGCGAAAGATCCGCTGGCAAATCTTCTAAAAGCTGAGGCATATCGTCGCTCCGCGCTCAAGGCGATTACGTCGGCAGGTGCATACGCCAAACACAATAAAATATCAGAGAAGCAACTTGCTTCTGTTGATTTGGCCAGCGACCTTGGTGAAGCAACGGCTCGTTTGCAGGCCTTTGCCGATAAAGTTGACGGCGTGATTGGGTATCCGGTTGATTTGTTACTGCTGAGCAACGATATCAAGAGTGTGTTTCTGGTGGACAAGGCACGCTCACGCCTGTTTGTGTATCAACGTAGCAAGACAGGAAAAATGCGCCGTGTTGCGGATGAGTATGTTGTCACGGGTGCTAAATCCGGCGACAAACAGAGGCGCGGTGATTTGCGCACGCCCGATGGCATTTACCGTTTTACCGAAATCCGTCGCGACAAGGCATTAACCGCGCGTTATGGTCCCGTTGTTTTTCCGATTGATTATCCGAATGCTCTGGATCGCTTGCATGGCAAGGATGGTGATGGTATCTGGATGCATGGTTACGCCGAACATGTTTGCCGTAGACAACCGAAGGATACTAACGGTTGTTTTGCCGTGCCCAATGATAATTTATTGCGCCTGGAGCCTTTTGTCATACCGGGAAAAAGTTGGGTAATTATCGGCAGGAATTTCAAGTTTGATCATGGAGAAAAACATTCAAAACTTCTGGATTCCGTGCAATCGGCGCTGGGGGCGTGGCGTAAGGACTGGCAGTCACTGAATACGGAAGCGTATCTTAGCCATTATCATGCCAAATTCCGCTCTGGAAAATACAACCTGAAACGTTGGGAACGTTATAAAAGGCGTGTCAACCGGCACAAAAAATTTATCCACGTTCAGTTGTCTGATATGGATATTTTACATGATCCTAACCGATGGCCTGAGGGTGAAGTCGTTGTGGCCGATTTCATACAGCATTATCAATCCAGCAATTTCCGGGATTCCAGTCATAAACGCTTATACCTGGTTAGAAAAGATGATAAGGATGCGTGGAAAATCCTGATTGAGGAAAATGTCAAACCTTAAAGAAACCATGAAGGCCATGTCTGGCCTTCATGGTTTCTTTAATCTTGATGCTTTCTCTACATGACCGGAAATGCCGAAACGGCGGGCGAGTTCGTCTAGCACATCGCCGGGTGACAGTTCCTTCTCGGCCAGCATGACCATGGTGTGAAACCACAGATCAGCCGTTTCATGGATGATCTGGTCACGATCTCCGTTCTTGGCGGCAATAATGGTTTCAGTTGCTTCTTCACCTATTTTTTCCAGTATCTTGTCCGGCTTTGCATACAGGGATGCAACATAGGATATCTCCGGCGATTCGTTTTTTCGTTCTTTCAGAACCTGCTCCAGTTCCTTGAGTATATATCCCGAACTATTCATAAATACTGCCGTGCCCTTGCTTGTTCCTTTGCCCGCACCGAATCCCTCATCGGTCGTCCGTATGCATGGCTACGGTTTCCTTCCTCGGAACCCGTTGCGAACAAAGGTCCGGCGCAATCATCACGACGATTCATGAATAGTTCAGGATAGTTCACTTCACGGGCTCCTCGATGATCATCCAGTGATGACCCTGCCGTTGATTGTAGAAACAGGATGTACGGTGGGTGTGGCAGGCCGGGCCGGTTTGCTCAACCTTGAGCAGCAGCGAATCGCCGTCACAGTCCAGGTACATATCCACGACCTTTTGTATATGGCCGCTGGTTTCGCCCTTTTTCCACTGGCATTGGCGTGAACGGGAATAGTAGTGGGCAAATCCCGTCGCAAGCGTTTGGCGCACGGCTTCTTCATTCATCCATGCCAGCATTAAGACACGCCCGCTTGCCGTATCCTGCGTAATGGCGGGCAGCAGGCCATGCGCATCAAATTTAATGGCTTCCAACAGGTTCATGTCAGTTTCGCAAGCGCCCGGCCCGCAGCGGCAATGGTGTTGTCAATATCTTCATCGCTGTGAGCCGCGGACACAAATGCCGTTTCAAACTGGCTGGGTGCCAGATAGATGCCTTCATTCAGCATGGCATGAAAGAAGTGACCAAAAAAGGTCAGATCGCAACCTTTTAAAACATCGGCATGATTGACGATAGACCCATATCCGGTAAAGAAGACGGTAAACATTGAGCCAAAGCGGTTGGCTATGGCAGGCACGCCGACGGCTTTGCAGCCGTCCAGCAGCCCGGCGACCAGGCGTGCGGATTTCTCTTCTAGTGATTCATAAAAACCGGGTTCTTTCAGACGCATCAGTGTTTCTATTCCCGCGCGCATGGCCAGTGGATTACCGGAGAGGGTGCCCGCCTGATATACTGGTCCATCCGGCGAGATTCTACGCATAATTTCTTCGCGGCCACCATAAGCGCCGACTGGCAGGCCACCACCAATAATCTTTCCCAAGCAGGTCAGATCAGGGGTGATAGCGAAGCGCTCCTGCGCGCCACCGGTCGCGACGCGGAAGCCGCACATGACTTCATCGAAGATCAACAGTGCGCCCTCTTCGTTGCAGATATTCCGTAAATCCCGCAAGAATCCGCTGGAATATAAATCAAGTACGCCGGTATTTCCCGGTACGGGTTCGACAATGATGCAGGCAATTTCATTTTTATTTTCGGCGAACAGAGCCTCGACTGCCTTCATGTTGTTGAATGGTGCGGTCAGAGTGAGCTTGGCATAGTCTGCCGGTACTCCGCTCGAATCGGGTATGCCGAAGGTGGCGGCGCCACTCCCCGCCTTGACCAGCAGTCCGTCCGCATGACCATGATAGCCACCATCAAATTTGATAATTTTATCGCGACCGGTGAAACCGCGTGCCAGTCTCAATGCACTCATGGTTGCCTCGGTGCCGGAGTTAACAAAACGGATGACATCAATGGATGGCACCATGTCCACCACCTGCCTGGCGAGGTCGATCTCCAATTCACAGGGTGCGCCGAAGCTCATGCCTCGCTCGGCAGTTTCCTGCACGCCCCTGATGACATCCGGCTGCGCATGGCCGAGAATCATGGGCCCCCAGGAACCGACGTAATCAATATATTCATGGCCGTCAACATCCCGCAGATGGCTACCGAATGCGCTTTCGATAAAGCGCGGCGTGCCGCCAACGGACTTGAAGGCGCGTACGGGCGAGTTAACGCCGCCGGGGAGCAGCTTCCGCGCTCTGTTGAAATCATTTTCAGATCGTTCGGTTGATGGCATGAATGACCCCTTATCTTCGCAAAGTCAGGCGACGTTAGAAAGACGGAGTCGCGATGTCAAACCTCATGGCGCCTCCAGGAACCGACCTCATAAAAGATCACCCATATTTTACGGCTTCATCCATGATGGCCGGCTTTATCAAGGGACGGTAGTGACTGGTTGGGCAGGATGATGTTGGGAGTCTGATGCGGCATGGGTTGCGCCGCGTTTGAAACAGTGACTTTAAGATCTGAAATAACCACTTCCAATTCATGCATGCGCTGGTTTATCGAGGTGATTTTCTCCTGAGAAGCGGAGCGTTGTAATTCCAGTTGATCAACACGGTTAGACAGCGCGAAATTCATCCACATCATCACGGCGAACCCCGTTATGCCAATCAAGGCAAAGAGTATTGCCCAGACAGGGCGCAAACGTGGCGCGGGAACATCGGTACGTTCTTCCACCGGTAACGTCTCCGGCATTTTAACTTTAGCGGCAATTTCAGGTTTGCCCTGCGAGGCATACACTTCGGGATGGATTGCCCGTGAATCAATGATATTGCGAGCACCAGCATCAGAAGGTGGACCCTGTTCGTCTTCGTCCACTAAAAAATCCTTCAGGCTATCGAGTTTTCCGGCGTGAGTTCCCGGAGTATCAACCGTATCGGCGGATTGTTCCAGACCGGATGCGGCGTGCATGCCTCCTTTGCTTGTGCCGGAGTCTGGATTTGCTGGTCCTTCTTCAAGCAGTGGCATGATGCCGTGCAGCGGCTCGCGGAGGGTTGTTTTTTCTTGATCCTTAGTCTTGCTTTTCAAGGGTTTGTCCCCGGAATGCTTCGCCATATCTTCTCCATATATTTCTCTGACGTAACCTGCACTATCCATAAAGACTGCCACCACCACGCCCAAGCTTCCATCCTCTTTATTACCCTAGAAAGGCCACAGGCGGCCTTTCTAGTCGAGTAGTTCATTCATTACTGAATTTCACCCTCACAGAACCGGACGTG
>CAZDWG010000097.1:0-5846 GCA_964509005.1 uncultured Zetaproteobacteria bacterium | reverse complement strand
TTCCATACATAAAGTCACACATGATGACTTCTTGCGCAGTCATCGGAGAAGAGCCTATCATTTCGGACCAAAGGGAATATGAACAGGAGACCTGAATGAGCGAGTACATTCTGAATACGGGCGATCCCGCCCCCGACATTTGCTTACCGGTCTGGCCGGAAGGCATGCTTAAATTATCCGATTTTCATGGCCGTTGGGTCGTCCTCTATTTTTATCCCAAGGATAACACGCCGGGATGTACGACCGAATCCTGTGCCTTTCGCGATGCGGGATCCGGCTTTCTTGAATGGAATGCCGTCATTGTGGGTGCAAGCCGCGATTCCCTGCCTTCACATCAACGCTTCGCGGAAAAGCAGCGCCTGCCCTTCCATCTAATATCCGATGCTGATGAGTTGTTATGCAAGGCCTTCGATGTCATTCAAATGAAAAACATGTATGGCAAAGAGGTGCGCGGCATTGAACGATCCACCTTCCTTATCAATCCCGAAGGCGTTGTCGAACACGCATGGCGCAAGGTGCGCGTGAAGGGGCATGTAGAAGATGTATTAACCATGCTCAAAAGCTTGCAGGCCCAACTAAACGATTCATGAACAGTTCAGGCTAAAACGTGTTTTCCGGCAAGCATATTCTTGTTGGCATCGGCGGCGGCATTTCCGTCTACCGGGTTGCCGAACTGACCCGTCTGTTCATGAAACAGGGTGCAGCCGTGCGCTGCATAATGACACCGGCAGCATGTGAATTTGTCAGGCCCATGACGTTTGAAGCCCTGACCGGTGAAGCCGTGCATACCGAACTGTTTAATCTGGCATGCGAACGAGAGATGGGGCATATTCGGCTTGCCCGCTGGGCGGATGCGCTCCTGATCGCACCGGCAACCGCTGATCTGCTGGCTAAATTCAGTCATGGTATATGCGATCATCTGCTCACCACGTTGTTCCAGGTCCGTAAAACTCCCGTGCTGATGGCTCCTGCCATGAATGTCTCCATGTGGGAGTCCGCCGCGACGAAACGAAACGTGACGACACTGCAAGAGCAAGGTGTTCACTTCGTCGGTCCCGAATCGGGGCAACTGGCATGCGGCGAGGATGGTGTGGGCCGCATGAGCGAGCCGGAAGCGATCATCGAAGCCATGCGTCCCCTGTTGCAAGATCAGTGTTTGCGCGAACAGCACTGGCTCATCAATGCCGGTCCAACCTGGGAACCGTGGGATGATGCACGGATACTTACCAACCGCGCCAGCGGCAAGTTGGGTGCGCACATGGCTGATGCCGCCGCCGCGCAAGGTGCGCAAACGATCCTGGTCGCGGGCCCCGGAACACCCGCCACCTCAACACCCGTGCAACGGTACAATGTAGGCTCAGCTTGCGAGATGCTCGCCGCCTGCGAGCGAGAAGCAGGTAACACTGACGTATTTGTCGCCACCGCCGCCGTCAGCGATTACCGGTTTTCCAAACAAGTCACCGGGAAACTGAAACGAATCCGTACGTCCAGTATAAGGGTTACGCTCGATGCCAATGAGGACATCGTCGCCCATATCGCCGGGTTACCCAACCGGCCCCGACGAGTGATTGCCTTCGCCGCTGAACACAGAAACCATATTGAACACGCCAGAAACAAGTTGCGGGCAAAAGGGGCAGATGCCATCTTTGCCAATGACATCAACAATATGGGGAGTGATAACATCGCCGGATGGTGGCTGACATCCGATCAGGAGAAGCCCGTTTCCCTCATGTCCAAACAACATTTGGCTACATGGCTTATTGAACGAATTATGGCGATCTAACCTGCACTATTCATAAAATACTGCCGCGCCCATGGGCGCGCACAAAATTAAAACGGGGATAATACATGAACAAGGGTCAGGTCAGGATACAGATTCAATATTTGTCGCACGGCCAGGGGCTGGATTCGCCGCATTACGCCAGCGCGCATGCGGCGGGCGCCGATTTAAGGGCCGCCATTGATGAGGAAGTCGTGTTACTGCCAGGCGCGCATGCCTTGATTCCCGCGGGATTCGCCATGGCCCTGCCCGCCGGATTTGAAGCCCAGGTCAGGCCCCGGTCAGGACTGGCGCTAAAACATGGAATCACTGTATTGAATACGCCTGGCACCATTGATGCGGATTACCGTGGTGAAGTAGGCATCATTCTCATCAATCTTGGACAACATCCTTTTCATATTCAACGCGGTGACCGCATTGCCCAAATGATTATTGCACCTGTCATACAGGCTATCTGGCATGAAGCGGAGGCATTGGACACCACGCAGCGCGGCTCGGGTGGTTTTGGCAGTTCGGGGCATGCCTGACTCGCTATATTATAACGCCACCTGCATTTCCTGCTCACCACGCTGTTGCTCAACACGTTCCAGATCAACACCAACGATGCGTGATACGCCGGGCTCGGGCATGGATACGCCAATGATACGGCTGGACATTTGCATGCTCACCTTGTTGTGCGTGATATTCAAGAATTGTACGGCACTGGAGAATTCCTGAACCATCTTACAGAAGCGACCAACGTTGGCATCATCCAATGATGCATCAACCTCATCCAGTATACAGAACGGCGCCGGTTTAATACGAAAGATGGAAAAAATAAGCGCCACGGCCGTCAGCGCTTTCTCACCCCCGGACAGCAGGCCGACATCCCGCAGGCATTTGCCGGGCGGCTGGACAACAACCTCGACACCCGCCGCAAGTACATCATCCGAATCAAGGCGCAACTCCGCTTTGCCGCCGCCAAACAGGTGCGGAAATGTCTGTTTGAAATAGGCATTGGCCTGTTCGAATGTTTCCATGAATCGCTGGCGGGTTGTGCGGTCAATGCGCTTAATCGTATCCGTCAGCGTAGCCAGACTTGCTTCCAGATCTTCAACCTGAGCGGAAAGAAATACCTCTCTCTCCGACGCCTGGTCAAATTCGCCAATCGCCAACAAATTAACCGGACCGAAACGGTTCAGGCGTTCTTCCAGTTCGCCTGCCTTGCGCAGCATGGCTTCCTCATCCAGCTCATCCGCCATACAATCCAGCATCCGCATCAGTTCTTCTTCCGTTTGCTGACAGCGTTGACGGATTTCACCTTCCATATCCCGTAAACGTGTGGTTTCCGTAGCCAGGGCGACCTCGCGTTGCTGGCGATGTTCCGCGGCTTGCCGCAGGCTCGCGCGCAGTTGGTGCTCATACCCGTCCGCCTTGTGTGCAGCCTGTTGCAAGGCGTGGCCCTGTTGACGGGTCCTGTTTAATTCCTGATGCATATGATCGACAGCCCCGGCTGCTTCACGCAGCGACTGATCCATGCCCGACCGCTGTTCCACTTGCCGGATATCCGAGACCATTGCGGCAAGCGTCATCTGATCCTGTCGCCGTTGCTTTTCCACCTGCTCCCATTCGTCATGCAAACGCCGACGTTCCCGAATAAGGCTCTCACGGGCCTGCCTATACAGGGCCAGGGCCTGCTCCGCTGCCGCACGGCTGTTTTTCGCCTGGTCCAGGCATTGCCGCGCCTCCGCCTCCGACACACTTTGCCTGTCCAGCGATGTTTGCGCTGCCGCCAGCCGTTCAGGATTCGGCATGGCTTCGGATTTCATTTGGGACGACCAGTGCTGTCGTTCCTGGGAAATTTCTTCAACCTCAATGTCCAGTCGCTGTAGACGGGCAGCCAGTGCATGTGCTTCCGCTTCCATCCTCTCAACTTCGGCATATTTTGCCTGTGCCTGGCTTTGCGCTTCAGTGGCCGCAATATGGGCCTGCTGCCACGCATGCTGCTGCTCCATGAGAGCCGTTTCAGCCGTCCCGAATGTTTGTTCGCATATTTCCAGCCGATCCCTGGCCTGTCCAATCTCTTTCTGACGGTCTTTAAGGTTACGTTGTGCCGACATGCGGCGGACGCTGGCTTTATACGTGGGTGGAATCAGCCAGCCGCTGGATTCCATGCGCCAGCCATCCCGGCTGACGGCCGCGCAGGCCGCGGGCTCTTCGGCCATGGCGTCCGCCGCGCTCATGATGTCATCCACCAGCAGGACATGGCCGAATATGGGGTACAGCGGATGTTCCGTATCAAGGTGCATGGCCTGTGCCAGACTGCCACTGATTTCCGTACCGGCTACTCCGGCGTGAAAGGCCACGGGCAACTCCCGCACCCGCCGGATTGATGTTGCCAAATCAGTCAATCCCGGATTTCCGGGTAATTGCGCATTCGCTCCTTCCGCGCGCAGGACAGCCGCAACCGCCAGTTCCAGCGCCTCGGGTGCATGCAGGGCCTCATCCACCCATATTACGCCTGCCTGACGCAATTCGTCTCGCACGGGGTCCGGAACATCACGGCTGAAGGTGCGCCCCTGTAGTTCCTGGATTTCGCCCTGCAAGCGGCGAACTTCACCGGATTGGCCGGAAAGGCCTGCTTCGGCGCTGGTATGCCGTTGGCGCACGGCGTCCAATTGCTGTTGCATAGCGCCGACTTCGGCTTCGGCCAGCTTCCGGTACGCGTCACATGCCTTGGCTTCCTGCGTAACCGTTTTCCGCGAGGTCTCAACCTGCTTTAGTTGCGCTTCGATTTCCTGCCGCTGAACAAGCAACAGGCCCTCTCGTTCCTGTAAGCGTCCCAGCGCGGCTTCAGCCTGTTCGCGTCGGCGTTCGGCGCCTTCATGATAGCTACGTGTACGCTCAAATTCGGTCAGCATGTTATCGCGCAGCCTTCGTTGTTCTTCATGTTGAGCACGCGCTTCTTCCTCTGCCAATTGCGCCTGCTCCAGGGCCTGTTCCAGGCTGCGGCCATCATGGCGCCCGGCACGGCTTTCAATCGCCTCGATCCCCTGTTGCAAGCGTTTGCCGCGCTCCGACCCGTCGTCAAGTCTTAGCTCCAACGTCTGCTTTCGTTCCGCCAGCAGCCGACGTTCTCCCGCCTGATGCTCGGCCTGACGCTGCAATTCCGAACGTTTCTGCTCCGCCGCTCTGAGCTGGTCCTGTACCTGCTGAGCCTGTTCCTCATGCTTGATTAACATGTGCCGTGCATCGGCAAGCCCCCGTTCAGCTTCGGCATGTTCACCGGCAACCTGTGCTTCCTGATTCCGCGCTGCCTCCAGTTGTTGTGCGCCTTCCCGGCATCGAACATGGTGCTGGCGATAGCGGATACCCATGGACAAGGCCTGGGTCCGTTGCCTCTCATCCTGCAATTTTTTGAAGCGTTCGGCACGGGAGGCCTGCTGTTTCAGACTCCGGCAATGGCTGCGCACCTCGTCCAGAAGATCCATGATCCGGTCGAGATTCTGACGCGTATGATTCATTTTCAGTTCGGCTTCCCGCCTGCGGGCGCGGTATTTCATCACCCCCGCTGCTTCCTCCAGCAAGGCACGACGCTCCTCCGGCTTGGCGGAAATCATGCGGGTAATCGCTCCTTGCTCAATAATGGCATAGGCGCGGGTGGAAATGCCCGTGTCCAAAAAGATATCCACCACATCTTTCAGGCGCACCATCTTGCCGTTGATAAATGCATCCGAACCGCCTTCGCGCATAAGACGACGGCGCACCCGGATTTCCTCCAGTTCATGGTACGGGCTGACCAGTTGGCCGGGCTGCACGGCAAACGTCAGTTCGACATCGCATACTCCGACCGGCGGGCGCGTTTCCGAACCCTGGAAGATTAAATCTTCCATGACGCCACCACGCAAATGCCTGGCTGAATGTTCCCCCAGCACCCAACGAATCGCATCAACGATATTGGATTTTCCTGAGCCGTTAGGGCCGACAATGGCGGTAATGCCATCGCTTAAATCAATCTTCACCGGGTCTACGAAGGATTTAAATCCAGCCAGCTCGATACGTTTTAAGCGCACTGTTTCATCTTGTT
>CAZDWG010000096.1:0-5914 GCA_964509005.1 uncultured Zetaproteobacteria bacterium | reverse complement strand
CCTGCAATTATGATGGGGCAAATAAACATAAAACGAAGATCGGCGATCGTGTGTTTATTGGTTCGGATACCAAACTTGTTGCACCGGTGGAAATCAAATCCGATGCAACGGTGGGGGCGGGAAGTATTATCACCAAGAAGGTTGAAGCCGGCGGTTTGACCCTTTCCGGGCGGACGGATCAGCATCACATCCCCCACTGGCAGCGACCACGCAAGAAGCCTTGCTAGTGCTTGTGTGTAAAGGGCAGCACTAATGTGCGGCATTATCGGGTCGGTGGCCCGTGACCAGGTACAGGATCGCCTGATGAGCGGCCTTGCACGTATGGAGTATCGCGGTTATGACAGCGCGGGCATTTGTATCCGTGGCGCCGATGGTCTTGCATGCAGGAAGGAGTCGGGGAAGCTGGCGCATCTGCAACAGAGTCTGACCAGAAGTGCCTTGCCGGGGCGTATCGGCATTGGCCATACCCGTTGGGCCACACATGGTGCGCCGACAAAGGAAAATGCCCATCCGCATCTTGGCAATGGCGTCGCGGTGGTGCATAACGGGATCATTGAAAATTACGAAGCACTCCGCAAGAGCCTGAGCCACGAGGGGGTCAAATTTCGGTCACAGACGGACAGCGAAGTGATTCCCTGGCTGCTTTCCTCGCATTTGCAGGAGAAGAAAGTAACTTTGCAGGCATGGAAGGCCACGACGGAGCAACTGGAAGGCGCCTATGCCATTGTCGCCATTGCGCAACAGGATGACGAAAGTCTGTGGTTTGCGCGCCGCGGTAGTCCTTTATTGCTGGGGCGGAGCGAGGACGCGGTATTTGCGGCCTCCGATGCGCTGGCCTTGTCTGGCATGGCCGATGAAGTGATGTATCTGGAGGAAGGGAATATTGGGCGTATTTCCCTGGAATGTTGCCAGATATGGGATGCGCAAGGGGAAGAAGTTCAGGGCATCTGGCGGGAAATACCCGCAGCGATGGGTTCCGTCGGGAAAGATGGATTTTCCCATTACATGGAAAAAGAGATTTACGAGCAACCGCACGTGTTGGCGGGAATCCTGCAAGCGTATGTTGAAAATCATCAAATTACCTTTCCCGATGCGCCCCTGCTGGATACGGTAACGTTGCCGTCCCGTATCGTCATGGTTGCCTGCGGAACCTCTTACCATGCGGCGTTGACGGCACGCTACTGGCTGGAACGCTTTCTTCAAATATCCGTTGAGGTAGACGTCGCCAGCGAGTATCGCTATCGCAATCCTGTTATTGGACCGGATACATGGTTGATTACCTTGTCTCAGTCGGGAGAGACTGCGGATACGCTGGAGGCCCTGCGCCTGTTCAAATCCCATACACCGGATAACCCTGCGCTGGCTTTGTGCAATGTGCCGTTTTCCTCGCTGGCAAGAGAATCGGACGGCGTCATTCACCTGCTGGCGGGGGCGGAAGTCGGGGTCGCTTCCACCAAGGCCTACACCGCGCAACTGGCTGTTTTGGCCCTGTTCGCGATCAAACTGGCGCACGATTGCGGCGCCATGACGGATGATGCTTTTGCTGGCCATCTCACCGCCATGCGGGATGCGGTCACCGGCATGAATGTACTGCTTCAACAATCACGACAGACGCCGGAACTTACACGGTTGTTCGAATCCGTTCACGGTGCGCTGTTTCTCGGTCGCGGCCCCTGTTATCCGCTGGCTCTGGAAGGTGCCTTGAAGCTGAAGGAAATATCGTATTTGCATGCGGAAGGATATGCGGCGGGCGAGATGAAGCATGGACCCATCGCACTGATTGATGCACATCTTCCCGTCGTTGTATTGGCGCCCCGGCAGTACCATTTGCAGAAGGTGTTGTCCAATCTGCGGGAAGTACAGGCGCGCGGGGCCAAGGTGATTCTGCTAACGGATTTGCCCCGGAAAGATTGGCCGGATGACGTAGATGTGGTCATTGGCTTGCCGGAAGGTGACTATTTTACGACACCGTTATATACCGCGATCCCCTTGCAACTGCTGGCCTATGATGTGGCATGCGCCAAGGGTACGGATGTCGATCAGCCGCGAAATCTGGCCAAGTCCGTGACCGTCGAATGAATATCCTGGCAAACGGGAACACCAAGGTGTTCGGCATTATTGGCGACCCGGTGTCGCATTCCTTATCACCGTTATT
Organism: uncultured Zetaproteobacteria bacterium; assembly: GCA_964509005.1. GTDB lineage: Bacteria > Pseudomonadota > Zetaproteobacteria > Mariprofundales > Mariprofundaceae > JAUZQZ01. The sequence continues at coordinate 3,759 of CAZDWG010000096.1, read as the reverse complement.
TCAGAGTCGCTTTCTTGACCAGTCCGGGATTGATGCCCTTTATGCGCCATTTTGTGTCAGGGAGCGTGATGTAGCTAGAGCACTGGAGGGGTTGTGGGCCGCAGGTGTTGAAGGACTCAACGTGACCGTGCCCCATAAGGAGGCAGTGTTAAGGCAGGTTGATGCCGATACCGATGCGCTGTGTATTGGTGCGGTGAATACGGTCCGGCGGCATGTTTCCGGTTGGCAGGGGACCAACACCGACTGGCGAGGATTCCTTGATGTGTTGTACGGTATGGGAATGGGTGTTGGCGGGACGGAAGTTCTCCTGTTTGGCGCGGGCGGGACCGCACGAGCGGTATTGCATGCCCTGGCACGGGAGCAGGTTGAGAAAATAAACATCTGTAATCGCGGAGAGGATCGACTGCGCACCTTCATCAGACATGCCCGTGAAGCCTACCCGAAGCTGGCTGTTGCCGCGCTGCCATGGAGTCAGGCGGCTGTCGCCGAGGCATGTGATCGGGTTGCGCTGATGGTCAATACGACCAGCATCGGCCTGGCAGGGAAGGATGAGTCTTTTCCGTTCCATCTGTCAGGCGATGGTGTAGCGCTGGATGCGGTTTACGCGCAGGACGGGCATACTGCGTTTGTACGCGCGGCGGCAAAAGGCGGGTGCAAGGCGATGGACGGGCTGCCTATGCTGCTGGCGCAGGGTGCGGCATCTTTTTATTACTGGCATGGCATTGAGCCTGCGCGCATGACCGCCTTGCGCTGGCTGGAGGCCAGACTTGGCAGAGGCACCGCCGATCTTCCGGCATGGGAGGAAGGGGTATGAAATTCACACGGCTGGCCGATATTCTGCTGCGTCAGAAGCGGATTACCCATGAGCAACTGGATCATGTGATACGTGCGATCAAGGTCAATGGTGGCACGCTGGTATCGCAACTAATCAGTCAAAACCTGTTTTCCGAAGAGGGAATCACCAACTTTATCGCCAAGAGTTTTGGTCGTCCCATTATTGATCTGGAGACCGTGAAGGTGCCTAAGAACCTGACCAAAATTCCTGCGGATGTTCTGCGCAAAAGTATGGCTTTGCCCATCAAACGGGCGGGCAATGTGCTCACGCTCGCTGTCGTCGATCCTTATGACATCAATGCGCTGGATGAGATTGCCTTTATCAGCGGCTGCCAGATTGATGTGGTGATCGTTTCTGAAACACAGTTGCTGCAACACCTGGATGGGGGAGGCAGTGCCGAAAAGTATCTGGATGATTTGATGTCCGAGATGGGCGCCAGTGATATGGAAGTGGTGGATACCACCGAAATGGAGATTGATGAACATACGCTGGAGACGGAGACAAAGGCCGCGCCAGTCGTCAAGCTGGTCAATCTTGTTTTGCTGGATGCGATCAAACGGGAAGCGTCGGACATTCATATTGAGCCGTACGAGAAAGTGCTACGTGTGCGTTATCGCATTGATGGAATGCTATATGAAATCATGCGGCTGCCGATGAAGATGCGCGATGCTATTGTGTCCCGTATCAAGATTCTGTCGCGGCTGGATATTTCGGAACGGCGCTTGCCGCAGGACGGGCGTATTAAATTGCGTTTATCCAGGGCGAAGACGGTGGATTTCCGCGTTTCTGTGTTGCCCACCCTGTTTGGAGAGAAAGTTGTGCTGCGTTTGCTGGACCCTTCCAGTCTGCAACTGGATATGGGTAAACTGGGGTATGACGAGCAGGCGCTACGCTGGTTCAAGGACGCGATTCACCAACCCTATGGCATGGTGCTGGTGACCGGCCCAACAGGATCAGGCAAGACGGTGAGCCTGTATTCGGCGGTGTCGGAACTGAACCAGCCGGACGTGAATATCTCCACGGCCGAGGATCCGGTGGAGTTCAATTTTATGGGCATCAATCAGGTGAATATCAATTCGGATATTGGTCTTGATTTTCCCGGTGTCTTGCGTTCTTTTTTGCGGCAGGATCCGGATATTATCCTGATTGGCGAAATTCGCGATCAGGAAACGGCCTCTATTGGCGTCAAGGCGGCGCTGACCGGCCATCTGGTGCTGGCCACCCTGCATACCAATGATGCGCCATCGACCATGAATCGCCTCGTAAACATGGGCATAGAGAGCTTTCTTGTAGGGTCCGCAGTTAACCTGGTTTCGGCGCAACGTCTGGCCAGGCGTATCTGTACGGGATGTGTGGAATCCGCCGAAATTCCGCACATAGTGCTGATGGATGCTGGCGTTTCCGAGAGCGAAGTCAAACATTTTCATCCCAAACAGGGAAAGGGCTGTGCCGCATGCAATGGTACGGGTTATAAGGGTCGCGTCGGTATTTACCAGGTGATGCCGGTATTTCCCGAGATACGGGAAGCCGTATTCGCAGGCGAGAATGCGGATAGAATTAACGAGATTGCGGTCGGGAAGGGCATGAGGACACTACGCGCGGCGGCCTTGTCCAAGGTGAAAGAGGGGGTCGTTTCTCTTGAAGAATGCTTAAGGGTCACGGTAGCAGACTAGTGCTCTGTTCCGTAGAAGAGCGTACCGTCTAGTGCCTGTTTATCGCTGGCAAGGAAAGACCCGGATGGGTCAGGAACATTCCGGTGAAATGGAGGTGGCTAACCGTGATGTTGCGATAGCCGCTTTGCGGCGACAGGGAATGGTCAAGATCAAGGTCAGAAAAAAACCGATTGAGATTGTTATTTTCCCTGAAAAAGTGACGGAAAAAGAAATAACGATATTCTTTCGTCAGCTTTCAACCATGATCAATGCGGGCCTTCCCCTGGTTCAGTGTTTTGAACTGGCTGAACGCGGCGTGAAAAACAAGGCTCTGGTACGGTTATTGGAAGGTGTACGCGAGGGGCTGGAAAGCGGTGCGCCCCTAGGGGAAACCATGCGCGGGTTTCCCAAACACTTCGATCGTCTGACTTGTTCGCTGATTGAGGCCGGTGAGCAGGGGGGGATACTGGATACCATTCTGCTCAGGATTTGTAGCTATAAGGAAAAGGCGCTATCACTCAAATCCAAGATCAAATCAGCATTGGTCTATCCGGTGGCCATTATTACGGTTGCATTCATCGTCACGGCAATTTTAATGATTTTCGTGATCCCTGTGTTTGCTGAAATGTTTGCGAGTTTTGGCGCGGAACTTCCTGTGCCGACCAAAATTACCCTGGCGATCTCCAACGCTTTCGTAGCATACTGGTATGCGGTGGTGGGCATCCCCGTTGCTCTGGTGTTCGTTATTCGTTACCTCTATAAAACGCCCAGGGGGCGCTACCAAATGGACAAGGCATTACTGCATTTTCCCATTATTGGCAATGTACTGCGCAAAGGGGCCGTTGCCCGCTTCTGCCGGACATTTTCAACGCTGGCCGCAGCCGGGGTTCCCATTCTGGATGCCATGAATACCGTCGCGGAAACGGCTGATAACGCGATTGTTGAAGAAGCGGTGCTTGTAGCCAGAGAATCTATCAGCCAGGGGCAACCACTGGCTGTTCCGCTGGAGAAGAGCGGTGTTTTCCCGGTCATGGTGACGCAAATGATCGGCATTGGTGAGGAGACGGGTAACCTGGAGGAGATGCTGGCCAAGATTGCCGATTTCTACGAGGAAGAAGTGGATACCGCAGTGGATAACATGACGGCGCTGATGGAACCCCTTATTATGGCTTTTCTGGGTGTTGTGATTGGTGGACTGGTCATCTCCATGTATTTGCCCATCTTTAATATGGCTTCGGTGATCTAATGCAAAACAAACAGAAGTTATTACAG
>CAZDWG010000095.1:0-6024 GCA_964509005.1 uncultured Zetaproteobacteria bacterium | reverse complement strand
AATCCGAGAGTAACAAAATCAAGCACCTACGATTTTGTTACTCAAGAGTTACAAAAATTCCTTCAATACGCACCCGCATGCAATTCCGACTGTCTCCAATAACCGAGATAAAAGACACCGCGATGATAATCGAAGTCACGACTGTAACGATTACGGAATTTACTTTGCGGCGAATGAGCAGCAACTTGGGCAGCAGCGAAAGCCCGGCAAAGATTCCCGCAGTACAAAAAAAACCGATAAGCGCAACAAACATAAACCAGGCCAGCCCGGAAATGCAAAAACATTAGGTAGATGCTCAAGACCCGATTACTATCGCTCCGTGTTAAATGAGTCCCCTCAGAGACAAACACTTTCCGTCAGTGAACTAACTGCTTGTATCAAGCAGGTGCTTGAGCAGGGTTTTGCCAACGTGCATGTACTGGGGGAAATCTCGCGCCTGAATCGGCAGGCCTCCGGGCATATGTATTTCACCATCAAGGATGAGGGTGCGTCGCTTTCCGCAGTCATCTGGAAATCAACGGCCCAGCGTCTTTCACAACAGCCCGAAGAAGGCCAACAATACATTTTTACCGGCCATATTTCGCTCTACCCGCCGCAAGGCCGTTATCAACTGCTTGTCTCACGTCTGGAGGCTACGGGAAGCGGCGCGCTGGCCATTGAATTTGAGCGCCGCAAGAAAGCCTTTGCCGAACGCGGCTGGTTTGCGCCAGAGATCAAGCATCAGCCCCCTGCTTTGCCTCGCCACATCGGTATTGTTACATCGGAGACGGCTGCTGCATTGCAGGATGTCAAAAAGGTCCTTTCCACCCGCCCCGGATGGCTGCAACTGACACTTTCGCCCACACTGGTACAAGGTAAAGCCGCCGCGGGGCAAATCGCCAGCGCCCTGAGGCGCTTGCAACGCATGGAAAACCGACCGGATGTGATCCTGCTGGTGCGCGGCGGCGGCAGCCCGGAGGATTTATGGTGTTTTAATGAGGAGACCGTAGTCCGCGCCATCGTCGAGTGCGGTATCCCTATCATCACCGGCATCGGGCATGACATTGACATCAGCCTGGCCGATTTTGCCGCGGACAAACAGACGGCTACGCCATCCAGTGCCGCGGAACTGGCGTGCCCGGACAACGAAACCCTGCGCAAACAAATGCCGCGCCTGCCCCTGTTGCAACAACTCTTGCGTCATTTGCTAACCCATGCCAGAAAGGATCTGGAGAATCGGCATATACGGTTCCGGCACGTCTGGACATCGGCGCAAGACGAACGGCGTATGCACGTCAGCCGCGCCGAAGCCCGGCTTACCGCATTAAATCCCATGGCCGTACTGGATCGAGGTTATACCGTAAGCTATGGCCCGGATGGTCAAATACTCACCCATGCAACGCGGGTCAAGCCGGGTGATGTCATACGCGTACATTTTCAGGATGGTGATGTACACTCTCAGGTGAAGTCCGTGGAGGCCTTATGATGATACAACTTAGAATATTTTTTGCGCTTGTCGTGGCGAATCTGGCACTCGGCATACCCTTTGCCATGGCGCATGAATGGCAGGTTGTGCAGGGTGATATCGTGCGTGTGGAAACGGTATTGCCCGGACAGCATGTCAGCCTCCGCTGTTTCGGCAAAAGCTGGCCCGTCAAAATGCGCGCCAAAAACCACTGGGTCGGCTGGGTTGGCGTTGATCTTGGGCGGAAGCCCGGTAATTACACGCTCTACTGGACATCGAAAAAGCGAAAAACGTCCGACCATCTACATGTCGACCGGGGGCATTTTCGCATCTCACGCATCACGGTAAAGAGGGGAATGGCTGTGTTTGACGCTAAAGCACTCGCCCGCATCCATGCCGACCATGCCGCACTCAGAAAGGCGTATGCAATGAAGGTCAATGCAAGCCCGAATATTTCCATCATCGGGAGACCGCTGGACGGTATCGTTTCTACCCCGTTCGGAGCCAGGCGTTATGTCAATGGTGAGCCGCGCGCTCCCCATACCGGGCTGGATATAGCCGCGCCCGAAGGCACGCCCATTATCAATCCGCTTGCCGGGCGTATCCTGTTGGTGGAATCCATGTTCCTCAATGGCAATACGGTTGTCATCGGGAATGGATCAGGACTGGTGATGGTATACTCTCACCTGAAAAGCCTGCATGTGCATGAGGGAGCATGGCTCAAGACCGGGCAAACGATTGGAAAAGTAGGCCAAACTGGCCGCGCCACCGGCCCTCATCTGCATTGGGGTGTGCGCTTCAATGGTGCTCGTGTCAATCCGGATTCGCTGCCCATACGCGCTAGTGTCCTATCCCGTAGAAAAGCATACCATCAGAGCCAACCCAAGGAACCAAGACCAGATAACTGAAAACAGATATGAATCATGCAGCTTAGACTCTCTGACTGGGTGGCGGGGGTCCGCGAATATCGCCTGGCTACGGTCAGCGCGATTGCGGCCTCACTGCTGCTTGTCCTGCTGCTCGTTGCACCATCCTGGTTTCTCCCGGAACAAACCCATGTTTCCAGAAAGGCTGTTCAGCCAAAAACATACAACCTTCCGGCCAAACCCGCCCGAAACAGTGTGAACGGAAACAAAAAAACAATTCAAACGCCTGTCCCCCGCATCGTGGAGAAACGCTCCGCTCCAAAGACAGAAAAAATACCGCCCGTTAAAACAGCATCACGCCACTCACCCTCCCCGGCCACGAATCGCCGGATGGGAGCCGGAAACGTCCTGAAGTACGGCTATTATGTTCAGACCGGTGCATTCAAGGATACCGCGAAGGCAAGAAAGATGGCCGCTTTACTGCAACATTCCGGCTGGCATGCGCGGATCATAAGTAAAAGAAATAATCTGCATGCAGTGCTTGTCGGTCCTTCGAAAACACGCAAAAAAGCTAAAAATGCAAAGTTAAAACTGGCCAGACAATCTGGAATTAAGGGCTACATTATCTCCATAACGCCGGATAATTAGTCTGAACTATTTATAAATAATCCAAGCTAGCATATCGAAAAAACATTCATCACCAAGAGGCTCAGGTAACAATATATTTTTTTTGTCATTGCGAGCGTAGCGTGGCAATCTCCAACGCATGAGTATTGCATCAGGATGTGTTGCCGCCGGACATAAATCCACGGCGGAAGCAGGGGCGGAAATCCTTCGTGCGGGTGGCAATGCCGTAGATGCGGCCATCGCCAGCGTCTGTATGTCTTTCATCGCCGAGCCTGTACTGACGGGGGCGGGGGGCGGCGGTTTCTTGCTGTTGCGGGAACCAAATGGAGCCTCCATCCTGTTTGACGGCTTTGCCCGCATGCCCGAGCGTCGCATCGAAACATTGAAACAGGCTGATTTTCGCGCCATACCCGTAGACTTCGGCGATACCGTGCAAACCTTTCATATTGGCCGCGCCGCAGTTGGGACACCCATACTCATGGCGCTGCTGTTTGAGGTACACCGGGTTCATGGACGCATCCCCATGCGTGAAGTCATGGCGCCTGCTATTCATGCAGCGCGTACGGGCATTCGCCTGAATGCCCTTCAGGCCTCATTCATTCACTTACTGGAACCCATTCTGACCTCCGAAAAGCCATGCCATCAATTGCATGCGCCGGAGGGGCGCCTGTTGAAGGAAGGCGAATTGTTCCGAAACACGGATCTCGCCAGACTGCTCGAATTGCTTGCCATCGATGGCGTGGATGAAATGTATCATGGCGATGTGGCGCGGTGCATTGCGGATGCGTGTCATTCCGGAGGCCTGCTCTCCATGCATGATCTGGAGCAAGCTCGGGTTATCCGGCGAGAACCCCTCGCCATATCGGCCTTGGGAGGCCGGGTGCTCAGTAACCCATCGCCCTCATCCGGTGGATGCCTGATGGCATTCAGCCTCATGCTCCTGGACCGACTGGTAAAATCCCGACGCCATGAGCCACCGAACATCCTGCTGGCCGAAGTCCTGCGCGCAGCCAGTTATGCCCGTGGCGCTGATTTTGACAAACAGGTACATGGCACTTGTATAGAGCAGACTTTTTTTAGTGAAGATAATTTAGACCACCACTTTAATAAAATAATACGACATCTTGATAAAAACAAACATCATCATGCACATGAAACTGAAAACAGGCATGGAAGCACCACCCATATCAGCGTTCTGGACAAGGAGGGGCGAGCGGTATCCATCACCGCCAGTAATGGCGAAGGATCCGGCGTCGTGGTGCCAGGCACGGGTATCCACCTCAATAACATGCTGGGCGAGGAAGATATCAATCCAGCAGGATTCCATTGCCTCCCCGACGGAGAAACGCTCTCGTCCATGATGGCCCCTTCTATCTTTGTCCGCCATGGTCGGCCCGCCCTGATTCTCGGCAGCGGTGGTTCAAATCGCTTGCGTGGCGCCATTCTCCAGGTGTTGTACCGCCATAGAATTGAAATGCTGGACCTTGAGACAGCCATCCATTTTCCGCGCCTTCACAATGAGGGCGACGTGCTGGATTGCGAACCAGGCTGTCTCAGCCCGGACGAAGAACAAATCATGTCCGGGCTGGGCTGGAATATTCGTCACTGGCAGCAGGCATCCGTTTACTTTGGTGGTGTGCATGCCATCGCGCTCGATGCGAATGGACATATACAGGCCGTTGGCGACCCACGGCGCGGCGGTGCGACTGCATGGGCATAATGGCATGGGCGTAAAAGCCATCGTTGCCTTTGGCGGCAACATGGGGGATGTGTTGTCCGGGTTTATGTCCGCGCGTGAACAGCTCACATGCAATAAAGACCTGCGAATACTTGATTCCTCCTGTATTTACCGCTCACCGCCCATAGGGCCTCCCGGACAAGCGGATTACCTCAATAGCATCGTGCTATTGGATGTTGATATGGAGGCGAAAAACCTTCTGCAACACATGCAAAATATCGAAAAGAAACACGGTCGCATACGCACAGGTGAGCATTGGGGCTCAAGAACACTTGATCTCGATCTCATTGCCTATAACGATACGGTTATGCAAACCACATCTCTGACGCTGCCCCATCCGCATATGCATAAACGCATATTTGTATTACAGCCCTTGTGTGATGTTCAGCCGGACTGGCGGCATCCCGTATTAAAGCAAACGGCAAAGGAGCTACTTGAAATATTGATGGCGGCAGGCGTTCCAGGGCTGAAAGAACAGCAGGTATGGTAATGCAGGCTTACAGGCATATCGCCGTTGAAGGTCCGATCGGTGTTGGCAAAACCACGCTGGCACAGGCCATAGCCGACCGCTTGGGCGCTATCACATGTTTTGAACGCATTGACGATAACCCTTTTATCGAACTGTATTATGATGATCCCGAACGCCATGCTCTATCCGTTCAGTTGTCCTTCCTCTTTTCCCGCCTGAAACAGTGGCAGGAACTCAACCAACAGGAACTTTTTCACCAGGGGATAATCAGCGATTATATCTTCGCCAAGGATCGCCTGTTTGCCACCATCACTCTCAGTGACGCCGAATTCGCGCTATACGACAAGGTTACGCGCGCGGTTGCCATGGATTTACCCCGGCCCGACCTGGTGGTGTATCTGCAATCTGACCGGAATATCATTATGAACCGCATCAAGAAACGCGGACGCAAGTTTGAGAATGGCCTGAGCCATGTCTATTTACGTCGAATTATTACCGCCTATGACCATTTCTTTTTCCACTATAATGAAACGCCTTTGCTGATTGTTCAGACGGACAAATTGAACTTTGCCGACAAGGCTGAAGATATTGACGCACTGCTCCAGCGCATTGGGACCATGCGCTCGGGCACGGAATTCTGGGCGGATCACACGGGATAAAATGTCAGAAGGGGTGGCATCCATTTTTCCTCATTTCAGGATAAGCGAACCATTCCGCGTAATAGGCGCTTCACGCTCCAGCGTAGTCGTTTGTCTTTTACCCGACGGAGGATTATGGTTTTGAATGGATATGATACACAGGATGGAAAACAGAATAATGCCGATATATAGACTACGTATATCACCATATCAGCCCATTCTGTCTATATGAATGTTAGCAC
>CAZDWG010000094.1:0-6066 GCA_964509005.1 uncultured Zetaproteobacteria bacterium | reverse complement strand
ACTGAATCTAAATTTTTTCTACTCTCGGATGCATTGGGGCGCGATACCAGTATGGGGGCCGGTAAGGATCTGCGCATCCTATTTGCGATCTGTGAAGGTACGAAAGATTCTCCGCCTCTGTCTTCTGCTGCCTATACCGCAAGGCGGCTGTCCAGGCAGCTTGATCAACAAGTGAAGCACACCTTGTCCATGCCATCATTTCTGCGTGTTGATACAAGGCTTAAAATATTCCATGTGGGCAGTTTCTTCCGCACGTACCAGCGCGATTTCAAACAATATCAGGGGGGTACTCTGTTGTTCGGGCACACAACCGCCAGTGACAGAGGGGTGTTACGCTTTATATTCCCTTATCTCAACAGGACAACACAGAATGCCATTCTTGCCAAACAGCGATGGTCATGGGGAGTCGACTACCGCCCATCGCGGGGGTCTCTGAACGGAGGGGATTGAACTGCGGTGTCTATCCTACAACCGCTCCGCCACGGGATAGGAACCCAGCACCTTGAGAAAACTGTCTGGCAGGGCGCGGATGTCATCCAGTGCCGCCGCTATCTCCCTGTCATGACGGTGCCCTTGCAAATCCGCGAAGAAAACATATTCCCACATCTTCCTTTTTGAGGGACGGGATTCGATGCGTGTCAGGCCGATGCCGCGTTGATGAAAGGGATCGAGTAAATCGTGCAGGGCGCCCGGTCGGTCTGGCGTGGACATGAGTAATGCCGTTTTGTCCTTACCGGACGGTGGAGAATCGTGCTGGCCAATCACTAAAAAACGGGTGATATTGTCGTGATGGTCTTCAATGTTTTCTTTCAGCACATTCAGGCCCAAACGCTCGGCGGTTTCCAGCGAAGCAATTGCCGCCGCATGTTTCTGGTGCATGACGTGTTCGGCAGCGGCGGCTGTGGAGTCTCTTTCTTCCAGACGGGCATGCGGGAGATGGGATTGTAGCCATTGTCTGCACTGGCCCAGTACTTCCGCTTTGGTGTACACCACCGAAATGTCTTCCAGGCTGGGCGCGCTTGCCAGCAAGTGGTGGTGGATTCCAAGCAGCACCTCGGCACAGATTGAGACATCGTGGTCAACAAATAAATCCAGCGTGTGTGTGATCGCGCCCTCAAATGCGTTCTCCACCGGCACCACGCCATAAGCCACACGGCCCGATTCAACTTCATCAAAAATTGCGTCGAAATTCTTGCAGGCAATATAGTTTGCCGACGAACTGAATTGTTTAAGCGCGGCGACATGCGTAAAGGTGCTTTCCGGCCCCAGATAGGCAATGGCAAGGGGCTGTTCAAGGCTAAGGCAAGATCCGATAATCTCACGGAAGATGCCGTGCAGAGCCGCATCCGGGATTGCACCATGATTCTTCGCCAGCAAGCGGCGGATAATCTCCGCTTCACGGCTGGGGACATAAAAGGGGACATTGCCCCCCGCCTGTTTGTGGCTGCCGATGCGGGCCGCCAGTACTGCACGCTGATGGATCAAATCAACGATTTGGTCGTCAATGATATCAATGCTTTGCCTCAAGCCATCCATGGCTTGATCGTTTTCAGGGTTGCCCATAGGCCTGAAGCTAGCATCTAAATCCCGCAAGTGCCCGCACATATATGATCCCAGCCCGAATGCTCCTTGCGAGCCTTATCAAATCATGAAAGGTTCGCCCTGTTGCGAACAGACAAGGTTTTGCGTAATAATGCAGGTTTATAAGGAGAAGTAATATGTCATGGCTTGGAGCAGGGATTGGTGCGGGAATCGGCATGGTGATAGGCGGCCCGATCGGGGCGGGAATCGGTGCATGGCTTGGTCATTCCGTAGGCAGCGCCAAGACCGCCATGACGGGGCAAAGGGAAGCACAGACCGTCTTTTTTGTATCACTGTTTTCCATGCTCGCAAAAATGGCGAAAGCGGATGGTAAGGTCAGCACCGAAGAAGCCGAACTGATCAACCATATCGCAAAGACTCAGATGCATATGGATGCCGAGGACAGAAAAGCGGCCCGGGATATCTTTAACAACGCCCTCGATGACAGCCATTCCATTTATGATTATGCCAAACAGTTCAAGCAGGTCATGCGGAACCAGCAGATGCGGGAGATGGTTTATCGCCTGTTGTTCGCCGTTGCCTTCGCTGATCAGAAGCTTCATCCCGAAGAGGAGTTGATTCTCAAGGAAATCCCCTCTCACCTTGGGTTGGACAGCTCTGTCTATAACCGTTTCCGGGAAGAATTTCAGGGGCAACAAACAGATATAAGCGGGTGTTATGAGATTCTGGGATGTACGCCCGACAGTGACGATGAAGAGATCAAGCGAGCCTACCGAAAGAAGTGTCTTGAGTATCATCCTGATAAGATTGCCTCAAAAGGACTGCCCGACGGCTTCATGAAATTCGCGGAAGACCAGATGCAGCAGATTACCAATTCCTACAGTGCAATTATGGAGAGCCGAAGGTAGACTTACTGCCCATATACGGGAGATAAGTGATCTATTTGTGACCTTTCAAAATCTAATTCTTACATTGCAACAATACTGGGCCGCACGGGGGTGCGTGCTTCAGCAACCCTACGATTCGGCCATGGGTGCGGGAACCTTCCACCCGGCAACATTCTTGCGCGTGCTGGATGGCAACGACTGGAACACCGCTTACGTACAGCCTTGCCGTCGGCCAGGCGATGGACGTTACGGTAAAAACCCCAACCGTCTACAGCATTATTATCAGTTTCAGGTGATTCTGAAACCAGCGCCGGAGAATATCCTTGACCTATATCTCGATTCGCTACGCACGATAGGCATCGACCCTGAAATCCATGATATTCGATTCGTCGAGGATGACTGGGAATCGCCGACCCTTGGTGCCTGGGGGCTGGGTTGGGAAGTCTGGCTCAACGGCATGGAAATTACCCAGTTCACCTATTTTCAGCAGGTCGGCGGTGTTGAACTCTGCAAAACGCCCGGCGAGATCACCTACGGGCTGGAACGTCTGGCCATGTATCTACAGGGCGTGGACAATGTCTTCGATCTTGTCTGGGTGGAAACAGAGGATGGCAAAAAGGTTAGCTACGGCGAGGTATTTCATCGCAATGAAGTCGAGTTTTCCACCTATAATTTTGAGCAGGCCGACCCGCAATGGCTGCATGATCAGTTCGATCATGCAGAGGTCGAGTGCCAGCGCCTGAACGGAAAGGGCCTCACGCTTCCAGCCTATGAGGAGGTTATGAAGGCATCACATGCCTTTAACCTGCTGGATGCCAGAGGTGCAATTTCGGTGGCCGAACGCCAGCGTTTTATCGGTCGCGTGCGCAGTCTGGCAAAGACGGTTGCCCGCACTTATGCGGGGGTGGATGAATGAGTCTCGGGCAAAAGGACATGCAACCCCTACTGATCGAAATCGGCACTGAGGAAATTCCGGCTGACGTTGCGCCTGACATGAGTAGCGCACTCAAACTGGCGATTGAAACACTGTTATCAGATGCTAACCCGAACGTTTCCGAATTCAGGTCGGGTGTCACTCCCCGAAGGCTATTGGTCCATAGCGCCGAGTGTCCGGTGATGCAGGAAGACCGCGAGGAAACCATCTGGGGACCACCGGAGGCAATAGCGTTTAAAGGCGGATCCCCAACCAGGGCTGCTGAAGGCTTCGCCAGAAAATATAGCCTGCATATTTCAGACTTTGAACTTGCCGACAAAGGTGACGGTAAAGGCAACTATATGAAGGCCGTGCAAACGGTGAAAGGGTGCAAGGTGATCGACATCATCGCTAACGCCATGCCCGGTATTCTGCGCAAACTTCCCAGCCCGAAACAAATGAAATGGAATGACGGAGAAAATCGCGATGATGCATTTATTCGCCCGATCCGCTGGATAGTCGCGCGGCTTGGCAATGATGTGATTCCATTCTCATTTGCGGGTGTGGAGGCGGGGAAAATATCGCGAGGCCATCGCGTGCATGGTTCCACGGGCGAAATTGATGTAAACAATCCGTTTGGCTGGCTGGAGAAACAGTGCGTTGAGTCCAATCGGGACAAACGAAAAAGGATGATTGGGGAACAACTGGCAAAGGCAATGAATGCTGCCGCTGTCGAGTTGGTCCAGGATATTGACCTGCTTGATGAAGTAACCGATTTAACTGAATGGCCACAGGTCGTCACAGGGTGCTACGATAAAAACTTTCTGCGTCTGCCGGAAGAAGTCAGCCGTATCGAACTGAAACACCACCAACGCTGTTTCGCATCGCAAACAGCGGATGGCAAGATATCAAACGTCTTTTTCGCTGTCGCCAACATTCAATCGAAGGATCCGGCTGCCGTGGCGCACGGCAATGAGCGCGTGGTTAATGCGCGTCTGGCCGATGCGATGTTCTATTTCGAGCGCGATCCGCGGGAATCCCTGGAGGCTCGCGTCGAAAAACTCTCCGAAGTCGTTTTTCAGGATGGCCTTGGCATGGTTGGCGATCAAGTGCGTAGGCTGCGTGGCTTCGTGCTGGATAATGCGGCGGCGCTGGGGGTCGATACCAACGATGCACAACGCGCCGCCTATTTGTGTAAATCAGATTTAACGACCGGACTGGTTGGAGAGTTTCCCGAGTTGCAGGGCTATATGGGCGGGATTTATGCAAAGATGGATGGTGAAAATGAAGCGGTTGCCAATGCCATTGCAACACACTATGCACCGACAGGCGCGGATGATGATTTGCCGGAATCCGTCATTGCACGCGCTATCGGCATTGCTGAGCGCGCTGATAAATTGCTCGGTTACTTCCATCTTGGGCGCGTCCCCACCGCCAGCGCCGATCCGTTTGGCCTGCGCCGTGCCGCCATTGGTCTGATCAGGATACTGGGAAATGCCATCATGCCGGTCAATATGACCCTGACGCAAGTGCTTGACGAAGCCGCCAAACAGTGGAACCAGCAGCGTGTCACCATCGCCATCGCTGCCGAAACAAAGCAAATTGTGAGTGATTTTGTCTATGACCGGTGGCTTGGCATGTCTCATTTCCCCAATGTGCTGCATGCTGCTTTGGGGGCCTCAGTGGAACGGCCCATGTATCAAGTCACGGGTGTAGAGGATCTGCTTTTTCATTTTGCAGATTCGGAGACAGGTCAGGCCGTTGCTGCGGCAAACAAGCGTATCGCCAATATTCTGAAAAAAGCAGGCGGTATTTCTGGTGGCATCAATGAATTTCTGCTGAGCGAAACCGCTGAAAAACAATTGTTTTCAGCGCTTGAGCAGGTCGAAGATGATTTTCCAGAAGAGCCGGGGGACCAGCTTAAGGCGCTGGCCTCTCTACGCCAGCCAGTGGATACTTTTTTCGATGATGTCATGGTCATGGCGGAGGATGATGCGGTGCGCACCAATCGTCTGGCGCTACTGGCAAGGCTGCGTGCCTTATTTCTGCGCCTGGCCGATATATCACGGCTTTAAGCTGGGTAGCGCCTCTCCTTAGCCTGAACTATTCATGAATCGCCATGATGATTGCGCCGGACCTTTGTTCACAACGAATTCCGAGGAGGAAGGCCGTAGCCATGCATACGGACGACCAACGAGGGATTCGGTGTGGACAAAGGAACAAGCAAGGGCATGGCAGCATTTATGAATAGTTCAGGTTAGATCATCAAAAAGGTATCTGAAACTTGTTGATGAGCGCGGAACTCTCTGACACGCTGATTAAGCTAATGGCGGCATGGTTGCTGCTGCTTGGCGCGGCGCTCTGGTCGCGGCGCCAAGGCCTGGGCTTGTCCAGACGCATGTTGGTTGCATCGTTACGCGGTCTGGTACAATTGTTGGCGCTGGCCTTTGTGTTGCACTGGGTGTTCGATATCCAGTCGCGCATAGCACAGGGATTATTGGTTCTTGGTTTTTGTGTTATGGCCGGGCGCACCAGTGCGGGCCATCATAGCGATATGCAACATGCCTGGCTGGCCGCCAGTACCGGTCTGGCCTGTGCTTGCGCAGTCACACTGCCGTGGTTGGCTGTCAGCGGTGCGATCCACGCCGATACCCGCACCCTCATTCCGCTTGGCAGCATGGTGGCGGCCAATGGCATGAATGCCATTTCGATTATGTTTGAGCG
>CAZDWG010000093.1:0-6079 GCA_964509005.1 uncultured Zetaproteobacteria bacterium | reverse complement strand
GCTAGGTACCATACTTTGCCATAGCATGCCAGCATAGCGCAGGCCAGGAGACACATCATGCATGACTGGAAATACCTGATAATTTTAGTGAGCGCAGGCATGGTCGCATGCCAATCACATACGGATACTTCGCCTCAGAAACAGACTCAAATGCCAGCAGCAGCCCACACTGCGGCAGTTAAGTCTACAGTACCCGCGAGGCCTGCAACTATTCAACCGGTTTCACCGCGGCAAACCATGACATCGCAGACAGGCAAACTGTCTCCTACCATGCCGGCAAGTACATCCCAACCCCCGGCCTCGCCACCTGATTCGGCGGTATCTTCCAGGGTCTCGAAAAGAGCGTCAACGGGAGCCAGTACAGGCATGAACAGGGTGCCGCCGGTTCATGTCGATATCCGCGTACTCGCTAGATGTACATCGTGTCATTATCTTTCGGCCAAGGCTAAAGTCGGTCCGGGCCTCGGCAAGGGTAACGGCATCCCGGGTGTATTCAAGCGCAAGGCGGGCACATTTCCGGGTTTCAGATACAGATACATGACGTATGTCAAAGGCCCTGGCTGGATATGGGATGGCGCGCATCTGCGTGAATGGATATGCAACTCCAGGCAGGCCATCAAAAAATTTACCGGCAATACAAAGGCTAAAACCATGATGCCACCGCAGCATGTTTGCGATCCAGCCAAACAGAATGCAGTGATCGCCGCCCTGCGTTTTATTTCCTGATTCTCCCATATGCTGCGCGGTTATTAGCCTGTCATGAACCGGATGATATGAACCGCTTACGCGGACCGGGGTTGCGGATATGAGTAATGCAAACGAATCTTCCGGCTTTTCGTGGCGGCGTATCGCACCATTGCTGGCGCTTGTTGCCGGTCTGGTAGCATTCTTTGCCCTTGATATGAATCGTTATCTGAGCTTTTCCGCGTTAGGGGAGCATCGTGTAGCGCTACTAGGCTGGGTCGGCGCCCACGGCTTGCTCGCGCCTGTTATTTATATGCTGGCCTATGTCCTTGTGGTTGCATTCTCGCTGCCTGGTGGAGCGGTAATGACTATTAGCGGCGGCTTCCTGTTCGGTGCGGTGACAGGGGGTATCTATGCCGTAACCGGGGCAACGCTGGGAGCCGTGGCATTGTTTTTGATCGCCAAAACATCGCTGGGGGACTATCTGTTGGCCAAGGCCGGTCCCGCCATCAGGAAGATGCAGGCTGGATTTGAGGAAGATGCGCTCAGTTACATGTTTGTACTACGCTTGATTCCCCTGTTTCCGTTCTTTCTGGTGAATCTGGCACCGGCATTCCTCGGTGTGCCTCTGCGCGTGTATCTCATTGCCACGTTTTTTGGCATCATGCCCGGAACGTTTGTGTATGCCCTTGTTGGCGCAGGGCTGGGCAGCGTGTTTAACCGTGGCGAAACATTTACGCTGGCGGGCGTGATGACGCCCCAGATGCTTGCGGCGCTGGCGGGCTTGGGCTTGCTGGCGCTGGTGCCGGTAGTCTATAAGAAGATGAAGGGGAGTTGATGCGTGAGTAGCCTGTTGAAGGTAGACATTTGCGTCATTGGCGCCGGAGCTGGCGGTCTGTCGGTTGCAGCGGGGGCTTCCCAGATGGGGGCCGTGGTAGCACTGGTCGAAAAGGGAGAGATGGGCGGCGATTGTCTGAATACCGGCTGCGTGCCATCCAAGGCGTTATTGGCTGCGGGTGAGAAAGCACAAGCCGTGCGCGATGCGCAAGCCTTCGGGATTCAGACTGACGAGCCCATGGTGGACTGGGCCGGAGTCAACCGGCATGTGCATCAGGTCATTGGTAAGATCGCGCCGAATGATTCCCAGAAACGGTTTGAAGGCTTTGGCGTCAAGGTCATTCGCGCTGCCGGAAAATTTGTTGATGAGCGCACGCTTCAGGCTGGAAATGTAACCATTCATGCCAAATTTTTCGTCATTGCCACGGGGTCATCCCCCTTTGTACCGCCGATTGAAGGGCTAAATGATGTGGATTACTTCACCAATGAGAATATCTTTGATAACAAAGAGCCGATAGATCATCTCATTGTGGTTGGCGGCGGTCCGATTGGCATGGAAATGGCGCAGGCGCACCGTCGTCTGGGCGCGAGGGTCACCGTGATGGACGTGGCTCGTCTGCTGGTCAAGGATGATCCAGAACTCGCCGGGGTGGTCATTAAGCGCTTGCGGGAGGAGGGTATTACCTTCTTTGAGGGTGGGCGTAATCTCCGGTTTGAAAAAACAGGGGAAGCTATTGCCGCTTATTGTGAAATGGATGAAGGCAAGCAGTGCGTACACGGATCGCACCTGCTGATTTCAACTGGTCGCCGCGCCAATGTGGAGAACCTGAATCTGGAAGCCGCGGGCGTGGAATACTCACCGCGCGGGGTAGATGTGGATGCGCGCCTGCGTTCGTCCAACAAGCGTATTTTTGCTATCGGCGATGTCACAGGTCCCTACCAGTTTACACATATGGCGGCTTATCAGGCGGGGATCGTCATTCGCAACATTCTGTTCAAGCTTCCGGCGAAAGCGGATTATTCGGCTGTGCCGTGGGTAACGTATACTGACCCGGAGCTGGCGCATGTGGGGATGTCCGAGGCCGATGCGGATCTTTCCGGTAGGCCGGTTCGCGTGTTGAGATGGTCATTTGAGGAGAATGATCGAGCGCAGGCTGAGCGACGTACGGAAGGCATGGTTAAGGTCGTCACCGCTAAAAATGGGCGGATTCTGGGCGCGACTATGGTTGGTCTCCAGGCGGGAGAACTGATTCAGCCGTGGGTGCTGGCCATTAGTCGCAAGATGAAGATCGGTGCCATTGCGGCTATGATTGCACCGTACCCGACCTTGGCGGAGGTCAACAAACGTATTGCCGGTAGTTTTTATACGTCCAGCCTGTTTTCAGAGCGTACACGCAGGATAGTACGCTTTTTGCTACGTTTTTAGCCAGTGAATCATGCAGGCTCCTAAAATCCTGTTTTGTTTGTGGCCTATAAACCTGCGCTAATCTTCCAGCCCGCAGACGTACGCCGCAATGACAATTCCTCTCGCTGTACCATTTCGCGCCAGCGACCATCGGCATGAACCCTGAGTTTATAGGACTGGGCGCAATCGGCATGTGTGTCATCCACAAGGTGAATTTCGCGATCGAATGAATGCATATCCAGCGCATCAAACCGGTTGAACAGGTGAATCATTTGGGCAACGATACCCACCTTGTCGCGACCGTGATCCATGTAATCGGGTAAAATCAGGCTGGAATATGCACCAATATCGCGCGCCGTGATGGCCGTATCCCGCGCGTCCAGAACGGCATTGATAGATGCTTTGTCCGTGCTGCTGCATGCGGTAACGGCGATGCATAAGAAGAATGCCACCAGTCTGATCCGGCCTGCTCTTGTTCGCCGGACGATTGGTGGCACGGAAGCCTTCTTTGTCTTAACCTGAACCATTCATAAATAGTTCAGGTTAAAGGAAGCGCGCCGCTTTGCGGCTCCACTCGCTCTTGGGGTAATTGTGCCTCAATAGCAGGGCTGAATCGCGGGCATCATCCTTTACGCCCAGCTTGGAGAAGGAGGCCGCCAGGTAATACAAAGCCTCTTCAATGACGGGCGTGGTCTGATATTTTTCCAGCACAACTTGAAAGCGGTTGGCTGCGGCGACATAACGATGACGGTTGAAATAAAATTTTCCGACGTCCAGTTCGTGACCAGCCAGCCGGTTATAGAGGAGTTGGAGGCGTCGGGAGGCATCCCTGGCATACGAACTTTTCGGATATTGCTTAAGTAATATCTTGAAACTTTTCATGGCTGCATGCGTTTGCGACTGATCCCTTTCGGAAGGGGAAGATTCCCGGTAGTGACTCATTCCCAACATGTACTGCGCATAATCCACGTTTGGATGACGAGGATGTCTGCGCACGAATTCGTTACTGAGTGTTTCGGATAAAATGTACTCGTGATCCTTATAGGCCGCAAATATACGCAGCAATTCCGCCTGAATGGCGTATTTGCTATAGGGATGGTCCGTCCCAAATTTTTCAAGGTCCAGAGCGACCATTGAATACGAACCTTTGGCTAACAACTCTTTTGCATGATTATACTCAATTTGAGCAGCGCTCTTTTTTATGGCCGAACTGCTGGCACAGGCGGCCAATGCCAACGGTAGACAGAAGAGGACAAGAAGTTTTTTCATGCCGACATCCTATGGCGCATCGGGGAGGGCGACAACGGCCAAATGGCGACCCGCCCGTTTGCCATCGCGACGCCAGGAATAAAAGCATTTCTCATCGCAACAGGTGCAAGCCGTGATCTGTTCGATATGCACTTTCGGGATACCCGCGTACCGCAATTGTTGTGCATTGATACCCGCCAGGTTCGCATGCGCCCTGTTGTTCGCGCGACGAATAAATCGATGGGCATCGTTGCAGCATTGGGAAAGGTCGTTTGCCGCTGAATCGTCAATTTCAAAACAGCAGGGGCCGATACACGGTCCAATTGAGGCGAAAATTTGCTTTGGTTTCGCGCCGTACCGCTGCATGGCGGCGATGGCATGGGTAACAGTCCGCGCGGTTGTCCCCCGCCAGCCAGCATGTACGGCGGCTATAATGCCCGCCGTCGGGGCAGCCAGAAGAACAGGGACACAGTCCGCCACGCGCACGGCTACGCTCGCCCCATTCATGCCAATGAGAATATCAGCCTGCTCCTGATGCTGGATGCCTGGTCCCCGGCACACGAGAATATCCGTGCCATGGACCTGTTTTGCTCTGTGGGGCGTGCCTGGCAAGTCGGCTTTATGGATGAGCATCTCCATATTGCGCGTTATATTTTCATCATCATCGCCCAGACCTGAACCAAGATTCAGGCTGTCAAAGGGAGGATGGCTCACACCGCCACGGCGCAGGCTGAAGATTGCCGAGATACCATGTGCCGCCAACAATTCAGAGCGCAAAAAAGAGGGATCATCCATGATCACTTCTTGCGAAGTCGCTAGCGTAAATTAATCATAAGCCTGATCAAGGGCGGTGGATAAGGCCTGCAAGTCTGCGGGGAGGGGTGCAATGCAACGGATGGACTCTTCCGTAACGGGATGGACAAATCGCAGAATCTCGGCATGCAAAGCCTGCCGATGCAATTGCTCAATGGCCGTGCAAGCGGATTCAGGGACGTCGCGCGATGGGTGGTAACTTCTTCCGTATATGGTATCCCCGAGGATGGGGTGGCCCAGATGACTTAAATGAACGCGAATCTGATGCGTGCGGCCAGTATGCAGAGCCAGCCGGACGCGATAGAAATGTCTGCCATAGCGTCGTTCGACCGTGGCCTCCGTAATAGCGGTCTTACCATCATTGCGTACACCCATTTTCTTGCGATGCCGGGGATGCCTGCCAATCGGCTCATCAATGCGGCGCGAGCGCCATGTAGGGGCGCCTCGACACCATGCGATATATTGGCGGTCCAGACTGTGAATGGAAAACATATTTGCCAAACCGCGATGGGCTTCTTCCGTTTTGGCAATGACCAGGCTGCCAGATGTATCTTTGTCCAGGCGGTGTACGATGCCCGGACGCTCCACACCATTGATGCCGGGGAGGTTAGAACAGTGAAATAACAAGGCATTCACCAATGTGCCATTATCATGGCCATGACTGGGGTGAACGACCATGCCCGCGGGCTTGTTAACGACCAGCAAGTATTCATCTTCAAACAGGATATCCAGAGGAATGTCTTCGGGGATGATGTCCAGCGGCACAGGCTCCGGCAAATGAACAGTAAATATCTGTCCAGCCTCGGTCCTGATGGATGTTTTGGACATGACCTTGCCAGCAGCCGTATGAATGGCATGGTCACGAATCAACTGTTGAATATGGTTGCGGGACAAGTCGGTCAGCGCGGCTAACGCCTGGTCAAGGCGCTGGCCAGCACGGGCTTCGTCAATGGTGACCGACAGGTCGCGCCTATCCAAAGCCCAGCAGGTAAAAAGCGCTAGCACTGCCCTTTACCCACAAATCATGCCACAGAGTTCTTGCACACGGGTCAGACCAAGGCGCGGTGCGCAGATAATGGTTATTCCATTGGC
>CAZDWG010000092.1:0-6084 GCA_964509005.1 uncultured Zetaproteobacteria bacterium | reverse complement strand
TTTCACCCGCCGGGAATGAATCCCTAGGCAGGCACCTGAAGCGAGGCGAACCCTATGGATCGCATACCCATATGACAAGAGACCGGCAGCCTCCTATAATGTTTGTGCCATGTGCCGCATGTCAATGTCGGATCTTGGGTTAAGGGGGAGGGATATCGGATGCGGATTATGAAAGTATTGGTGAGCGCGGGAATATTGGGGCTTATCATTTCGATTGTGGTGTATGAGCGGCATGTTGGTGCGGAGAGCGAGGCTGGCATACCGATTAAACGCGTAGCATTTACGCCAACGCCACAAGGATGGCCTCGGAATATCATCGTACACGGGAATCAGATATTACTCAGTAACGGCGAGACCTATGCCGGATTACAGCGCATCGACTGGCGTCAAGCAAAGACGCCACGCCTTGCTCAATCCTTTGACGTCGGAAATTTCGGGCGCAATGCCATTTTGCTGGGAAATCGAGTCTATGCCCTGGCCAACTACCATGGCGTGACGATGTTCAGGCTTAGTCAGGATGGGACCATGGTTCGTAGCGGACACTGGCGGCTTCCTCCACCGGCAAACCACGGTGATCGTATCGTAGGCCTGATGCAACATGGCCGTTATTATCTATATTTACATATTGCACCCGAAGGTGGGTGGAAGGACTGGCCAGCCCATCCTGAATCACCCCATGCAGGCTTGTACCTGCTGGATGTCACCAATGCGCGGCAGGTACAGGTTCATGACCTTGGTGACAAACCCCTGTTTGATCGCATCGAAAACGGATACGGCTATGTATTGCGCGGGGCATTTATAGATATTTACGCCCTCAACCGACCAAATGAGCCACGCTTGATCGGAAGTTATCAAGCGTCTGGAAAGATTTCCGCTATAAGTGTGGATCATGAACATCTGTGGCTGGTCGTGGATGGTCATGCACTGGATATTGTAGACATCTCCGAACCGTCCCATCCCCGACGTCTGGCCTACACTGAGGATGGCGGCATGAGACAGGCCGCCTCCATCGCCGCGCGCGGCGAATGGGCTTATGTGGTGGAATCCGGGCAAGGGTTTGGCGGTCCTGATCGCGGCGTGCATGTATTTCGCCTGCAAAACGGCCAGCTACGGCACATACGCCATGTACAGTGGCCGCGCACAAATCTGCAACGCATTGTACTGGCCGGAACAACAGCCTATGTGACCGATAATTTTTACGGCGTCTGGCGCCTGGACTTAACGCAACCGGACCGACCCGTACCCGTTTCCCTGTATATGAGCGCGGGGGAAATTCAACAACTGCTGATTGATCCGCCCACAGCACTGGCGAATCTGGAGTGGGGCGGTACGGTCGCCATCCTCGACGTATCCGATCCCCTTCACATTCGTATCCGTGGATATTATCGACCAGGGCATTTTGATGATTATGCCGTGGCGATCATTGGGCATTATTTCTATTATGGCAAGTACAGAGAGCGGCGCATCATTGATGTGCAAACCCCTGAAACGCCGACGGAGGTGGGCAAATGGACACTCTCGGGAATGCCTCTTATGCCGCCGCTCAAATGGCAATCCATGATGTTTCAATGGCTTAAAATGACGGATGGGAGTATTCGTTTGACCGCCTGGAATATGCACGACCCCGTGCACCCGAAACGGGTGGGCTCCCTGACCCTGCCTGATACGCTTGCGGCGACGCTTGGTTCTTCCGCGACCGATGGCCGTCGCTTATTTGCTGTTGCCGACAATGAGGTTGTTGCCATAGATGTGCAAAATCCAGCCCACATGCGCCTGTTGAGCGCCTACCATGAGCAGGGCATCGGTCGCGAGGCAGCCTATCACTGGCAGGGATCGGGCAGACGCGCGGCCCTCGCTGGAAATGCACTGTATATCATTCAGGGTAGCGAAGCGCTGGATGCGCCACGCATTGCTGTTCTGGACGTATCCCGTCCCCGGCATATGCGCAAGGTGTTTGTCACGTCGGAAACACCGCCCGCTTTCCAGGATGACTGGTTTGACGAGCGGTTATTGCATCAGGGTGATATGCTGGGTGACATGTTTGTTCGCGGCGATTTTCTTTACGTCAGCGACTATTGGGGTGGGGTGCGCATTTATGACTGCCAAAAACCTTTCCATCCGAAGCTGCGCGATTGGGAATTCAAACCGTATCTGTCACTCATGCCAAAAAACTGGAGCAGGCCGGTCTATGCCCGCGCCGTAGCCAGCGGGAATCTGCAAAAAGCACTGCGAATCAATGCCCGGACATGGGCGAAAAGAAATGCCATCGGACGAAAGATATGGTCCCGGCCATTGGTCTACCATCCCGGTTACGATCTTTTTGGCTGGAATATTGGCGGTTTCGTGGGGCACTACCTGCTGCAACCCAAGCTGGGAGGCATTGCCGTTTACCGTGTACGCATGAATAATCCAGACCAGGAGTTTGTGCGGTAGAAATATCCGCCGCGAGGACGGATTTTTTGATCTTGTGGGGTGAAAACTTGAGAACGACAGTATTTATGAATAATGCGGGCTAAGCGTACGCTGCGTCCAGAACCGTCCACGAATCGCTTCAAGACAGGCCTGTTGACTTGAGTAATGTTCCAACGACAGGCGCACGATTTGTCCTGTCACCCAGCAGCCAATATAATAGCCAATCCTATCGTGAAATATCCATTTACCGTCCATTTCCCTACCCCCCTCGTATGCTTTTATTGTCCAGGTATCCAGGCTATGCGGCTGATTCCGTGGCTACCTTGAAGCATCTGACAGCACGATTGTCGGCCAAAGCTGTTGTCAAAAGCAAGAAAAACTCCGCAGTCTGTGCCAAATCGCCACAAGTTCGCCGGATCAGGCCAGAGCCTTCAAGAGCCCCTCGGCCTTATGTTCAGTCTCCGCCAATTCAAAAAGCGGGTCCGAATCCGCAACGATGCCTGCACCGGCGGCCCAATGAAGTATCCCATCGGTATGCCAAAAGCTGCGAATCAGGATATTCATATCAGATGAGCCATCCCACGCCACATACCCGATACCGCCCGTATATGGTCCGCGTGACTGACCCTCCAGTTCATGAATAATCTCCATGCATCGCACCTTGGGGCAGCCGGTGATCGTTCCGCCCGGAAACATCGCCCTGAACACATCCACGACATCTTTACCCTCCGCCAATTTTCCCCGCACATTGGAAACGATGTGTTGCACGGTCGCATAACGCTCCACGAGCATGCGCTCATTCACCTCAACGCTTCCCGGCATACATACCCGCCCAAGATCATTGCGCTCCAGATCCACCAGCATGATGTGTTCAGCGCGTTCCTTGGCCGAAAGAAGCATTTCCTTGCACAGGGCTACGTCCTGCTCCTCCGCACCACGCTTGCGCGTCCCGGCGATGGGCCGGGTATCCACCCGCCCATCGGTAGAAATGTGAAACAGGCGCTCCGGTGAAGCAGAAAGGATGTGTAACAAGCCGCGATCCGATTCAATCCGGGCAAAACAGGAAAAAGGCGCCGGATTAACCCGGCGCAGGCGATCATAAAGCGCCGGCAGACACGCCTGACCCAACGGTGCCTTCCAGAAGCGCGCGATATTGGTCTGAAACACATCCCCGGCGGCAATATATGCCTTCACCTGCCTCACAGCCGCCTGATATGTTCCACCGGATGTTACCGCCATCCCACCCACGGCAACATGTGAAGGCACATGCCTGATTTCCAAGGCCTGACCCAACATGGCTGTCAGCGTTTCCATCTCTACTTTGCTGGTTGCAGCAAGGTGGACGACTTCAAAATCAGGATCGAAGCACAGGGATGCATCGGGATATAACACCCACAGAACCGTGCAAGGAGGTGTGGACCTGGGTGCGGGCAAATGCTCAATCAGGCCCCCGGCCTCATACGATGCATAAATCAGGCAACGAACTGCCGGAGAATCATTGATATTTCCCCTCAACCGTCCTTTCCACTCACGAAAGAAATTTTCCGTATGACAGCCCGCTACGGTATCCAGTGAACGCCGGACACCGCTACGGGATGTCAGAAATTGTCGGCCATTTCCCGAAGGGTCTTCGAGCAGGGCTGAGAAATAATCAGGAAAACATGAAAAAAGGCCGTAAGCAGAACACTCGCGGCCTTTTATGGAAACAGTGCGAAAATACACTGTTACAAAAACCTATATGTGTGAGCCAATTGCAAAACTCATGAGCGGCGATCGGCTTCCCCACTTTGGCCCATTTCCGCGCTGGAATTTCGGTCCATGGAACCACCATGCACCTCATTCCATCCCGAAAATGGACTCAAAGTGGGATTGCCGCTCATCCACCCAGAGTTTTGCAATTGGCTCGTGTTATTTATGTAAACTTGCGGAATGCTACCGATGCATTGGTACCGCCAAATCCGAATGAGTTGGAAATGGCCACGTCAATATCAGCTTCGCGCGCCTCATTCGGCACATAATCAAGATCACAACCCTCGCCCGCTTCATCCAGATTGATGGTGGACGGAACCACGCCATGGTGGATTGCAAGCACCGTAAATCCCGCTTCGATACCACCTGCGGCACCGAGCAGATGCCCGGTCATGGACTTGGTGGATGAGACCATCAGTTTTCTCGCATGATCGCCAAATACCGATTTAATCCCTTCCGTCTCCGCCAAATCGCCGACTGGCGTGGATGTGCCATGGGCGTTGATGTAATCCACATCTTCCGGATTCAGTCCCGCGCCAATCAACATTTGCTTCATGCAGCGGGCGCCGCCCTCACCGCCCGGAGCTGGAGCCGTAATATGATAGGCATCGCCAGACATGCCGTAGCCTGCCACCTCAACCAGGATATTCGCACCGCGCGCCCTGGCCAGATCCAGCGACTCCAGCATCAACACGCCCGCCCCTTCACCCATGACGAAACCATCGCGATCCTTGTCCCAGGGCCGCGAAGCCCTTTCCGGTTCATCATTGCGCGTCGAAAGTGCCCGCGATGCCGCGAAGCCACCCACGCCCAGCTCACAGATACACGCTTCCGAACCACCGGCAATCATGGCATCGGCCTCGCCCCGGGCGATGATATCAAAGGCATCGCCAATCGCATGCGTACCCGTAGCACAGGCTGTTACCGTGGCCAGGTTCGGTCCCTTGGCACCGGCCAGCATGGAAACCCATCCTGATGTCATATTGATAATGGTTTGAGCGATAAAGAACGGAGAAATTTTGCGCGCACCTCCCGCCTCATAAGCACGCATAGTCTTTTCGATGCTCGCAAGACCACCGATTCCCGCCCCAATGATGACACCCACACGATGCGCATTGCTTTCATTGATTTCAAAACCGGAATGCTCGATAGCCATATGAGCCGCGGCAACGCCGTACTGGATAAAGGTATCCATCTTCCGGGCATCCTTGCGATTTACATACTGACTGACATCAAAATCGGGCACTTCGCCCGCAATGGTGCAGGCCATACCCGTCGCCTCGGCATCAAATCGGGTAATACGACCGATGCCCGACTTGCCGACAATCAGATTATTCCATGTGGTTTCCATGTTGGCGCCGAGCGGGGTAACCAGTCCGATGCCCGTGACGACAACGCGTCGTGACATAAGGGTTTACTCGGCTTTGGCCGCAATGTAATCAATGGCGTTTTGTACGCTCTGAATCTTTTCGGCATCTTCGTCCGGAATTTCGATACCAAACTCTTCTTCAAAAGCCATCACCAGCTCCACGGTGTCCAGAGAATCAGCACCCAGATCATCCACGAAGGATGAATCGGAGTTTATTTCACTCTCGTCAACATTGAGTTGATCAGCAACGATTTTAATGACTTTTGCTTCAATTTCTGCAGACATTTAAGTCCTCCCAGATCGGATTTATGCGGCTTCTATCACAGCCTTACATCTTGCACAAGCCACTTTTGCAAGAGGTCGTGTTCTACTTAGATACAACCTAGGACTGCCCTTTACCCACAAATCATGCCACAGAGCCCTTGCACACGGGTCAGACCAAGGCGCGGTGCGCAGATAATGGTTATTCCATTGGCAAGCGCCGCAACGCAGGTATGACCCGTGTGCAAGGGCTCCCTTCGGGCGAGCCATCCGGCGGCCATCTGCTGCGTTCC
>CAZDWG010000091.1:0-6151 GCA_964509005.1 uncultured Zetaproteobacteria bacterium | reverse complement strand
ATAATTTTATCCACAGAATCTGTGGATAACTTTGTGGATAAACTTATCCTGCTTCCTTAATTCCGACCACGGATGACACACGACTGTCACATGCCTAGAAAATGAGCAACGTTAATTATTATATATAAAACAAGTGGTTATAAGATTGTACAAAAGTTTTCATTAGCCTGTCGCTCGAAATTGGTTCATGTAACATAACGGACATGGAAAAAGTGAATAACATCAACTGTTGAGTATCAATCGGCAATGTTTCGCAGCCTGCTCACCGCGGATAACAGCGGCTTCAATCGTTGCTGGCAATTCTCCGGGTAAGGGTGCTTCCGAAGCATCAATGATGTGTTCTGGTATGCGTATAGCCGATGCTTTCGCCCGAACCTGGGTCGTGGCATGGAATTCTCGCACCATGCGGAGATGTGCAGGCTTGACCGGGTTTTTCATGCCCATGATATCCTGAAGGTTCCGACATATTTCAGAGACGCATTGCTGGCGGGAAATATCATGCGGGTCGGCACTGATGACGGCGCATATATGGCGATAGGGCGATGTAGTCTGCTCCGGCATTTGCTGGCTTATGTCAAAAAACCATTGTCCGGTTGTCCCAAGGCTTCCGATAATGGGTTTTGGCAGAGCATCCATATCCACGAGCCAGAGGTGAATATTGGTAATGCAGCGCGTTTCAGTTTCTCCCGGACTTTTATTCAACAGACGGTTGCGGGCGCGGGCCGGAAGGGCTATGACAACGGCATCGTACGGTTTACATGCATCGCCTGTGTTCACATCAACTTCTTTAGCCCGAACATCCAGTTTTCTGGCGCGCACCCCTGTATGGATACGGATACCGCGTGCTATCGCCAATTGCACCAGCGGTTCCACCATGGCCTTGCTTAAGGGTTGCGTAAACCACCCCAAACGGGCGGAGGCATGGCTGTCAAAAGCTTCGCGCAGCACACGCGAAAAGCTTTTGGCATTGGCGGTTTGCATGGACTCATTCATGACGCCGAGGCAAAGTGGTTCCAGCAAGTCACGGACGAGTACTCGCGGCATATCGATTTTCCGGAGCCAGTCGTACACAGGGGTACGATCATCCATACCGGTATCGCCCATGGATTTTCGGTTGGCCATGGCCAAGCGCAGCAGGGCGGTTGCACTGCCCGCACGATGCCCCGGCAAGCGAAAACAGGCCCACGGCATGGCAAGGGCAAGGAGAACGTGGCGGTTTGGCGTAAGCTGAAAATGCCCGCGTCGTGCATCCCACAGTGGCAATTCAAGGGAGGCTTGCCAGTGAATACCTTGATCCGCGCCCGCCTCTTGCAGCAAGCGTTGGGTGCGGCGATATGCTCCCACAAGCAGGTGCGGGCCATTGTCTACCCATTGATGAACGCGTGTATCAAAAAAGGAACGGGTGCGCCCTCCCGGTGTAGGGGCTGCTTCGAATACCTCAATGTCAACATTGCGCTCCGCGAGACGGATGGCGCATGTCAAACCGCAGAGCCCGCCACCAATGATGGCGATATGTTTCTTGCTACCCGTCATTTGTGTTTTCTCACTGCGGAAGGGTTCGTTGTGAACAAAGGCCCGGCGTAATCATCATGGCGGTTCATGAATAGTTCAGGCTAGATATCAAATGTAACGGGCAATCTTTTTCGGACTGCTTTTTTCTCATAACGCCACATGCGCCAGGCAATCCATATTTTATGGATGGGGAGCAGTCCGGGCGGATGCGCCCACAAGGCATGCGGATTTTCCCGGATATGCTTGAAGTGAGCATAATAAATCGCACCCATGAGCAGGGAGGGCCGGAGTGATTCGCGATCCTCATCCGGCAGAAAATCGAGCGCCCTGGCATAAAGGGCGCCGGTCTTATCCACGTAATGGGAAATGAGAGATTGCATACCCACGCTTATATTTCCCTCCATAAAATCCTGATCGGCCACACCGAAGCGCATCCTGTCCTGTTGCGGGATATAGATGCGTCCTCGCATGGCATCCTCTTTTACATCCCGAAGGATATTGGTGAATTGCAGTGCTTCCCCCAGCGTGGTGGCGAAATCAGATGCCCGATGCGATTGATGACCGAATATTTCTATGGTCAGCAGTCCGACCACGCCGGCCACGCGATAACAATACAGTGCCAGATCGGCGGGCTTAAGCATGGGCTGGCGATCAATGTCCATGCGCATGCCATCCAGCATCTCAAGAAATAACTCTTCAGGAAGATGGAAATGTTGCCGTGCCCAGTTCAGTTCCCTGCCTACAGGATGCTGTGGCTTGCCCGCAAAGGTCCGGGCAATCTCCTCCTCCCATAGATGAAGTTCCCGCGTGGCAAGGTCCTGATCGCTAATCTCATCGGCGACGTCATCTACTTCACGGCAGAATGCATACAGAGCCATCATGGCCCGGCGCTTTTTTTCGGGAAGGAAGAGGAAAGCGTAAAAAAAGGAGGAGCCGGATCCTCTTGTTTTATCCTCGCAATATTGACGGGATGTCATGCGGGTTCCACAGGCCTGTAAGGTGGTGAAAGTACATCGACCAGAACGAGCGGTGCAAGCAACAGCCATGTATACCTTTGCAGGGCGGGTCGCTGATGTAGCGGATCATGTGAACGTTGCACTCCCCGCAGAATTTTTTGCCCCCCGCGCAGGGTCGCCGCGATTTGAAGCTTCAGCCTGAATGGCAGGAAAGGCATCAATGCGCGGCCCTCTGCAAACAGCATGTCTGTATATTCGATGGCCTGTGAGAGTGCCGGGCGAACCTGATCCGACACATCCTTTTCCAGCAAGTCTGCACTGTTTAAGCCTGCTGGTTTAAGCCATTCCTCCGGTAGATAACAACGCCCATTCGGAATGTCGCGACTGAAGTCCTGCCAGAAATTGGTCAGTTGCAAGGCTGTACATATGGCATCCGAGGCACTCAGAGCAAGCGGGTGTGTAATACCGTGCAAGGCGAGCATCAACCGCCCAACCGGGTTGGCGGAGTGGCGACAGTAGAACAGTAACTCATCAATGGTCGCGTATGCATGAATGCTGACATCCATGCGAAAGGCGGTGAGCAGGTCATGCAGACAGGATGAGGGGAGTTTGTAGGCGTGGATGGCGTCTCCCAGCGCCATGAAAACAGGATGATTGACGGTTTCATGTTCGCAACGCTCCAGCAGCACCTCCCAGGCGTCCAACTGCTTTAAGCGCTTGCTTGCATCATCGTCTCCCTCATCGGCCATATCATCCGCGGCCCTGGCAAAAGCGTAGACGGCGGCGACGGCCGGACGCAGCTCACGGCGGATGAGCAGGGATGCCGTAGGAAAGTTTTCATAGTGACTTCGGGCCAGATGCATGCAGTGCTGGTAGGCTTGCTCAACAGCCATGGCTGAATCCTGATGTGATATTGGATCGGACATGGCGGCATGGTAGGCGGTGGATATAGCATGCGGCAAGTCCTGCCCTTTACCCATAAATCCGAAGAACGATTTATGGGTGATTTATGGATAATTTTTGGGTAAAGGGCAGGGAAAATATTGACGTATGGGGAGGTGTAGTGGAAAAGCGTTTCAGGGTCGCCGTCATCGGTGGTGGTGTGATTGGTTGCCTGACGGCATGGCGGCTTGCTCAGCGCGGCGCCGACCCCGTCATTATCGAATGTGGACGTATCGGTGGTGAATCGTCGTGGGCGGGCGCCGGTATTTTGTGTCCCATCCAGCCATGGCTTTATCCGCATGCCTTTACCCGCCTGATTGAAGCCAGCCTGGCGCTCTATCCTGATTTGCAGAACGAATTGCAATCGCGTACCGGCATTTCTCCCCAGTGGTCTCCGTGTGGCTTGATGGTGCCATTTTTCCCCGACGATGCGATCAACCACCGGCAAGCGGCACTGGACTGGTCGAGCCGCTTTGGCTGGCGGGTCGAGCAATTGGATTCCCGGCAGGCGAGAGAAGCGGAATCCGCGCTGGCAGGCGATGTGCAGGGAGCACTGTTGTGGCCGGATGTAGGGCAAGTGCGCAATCCGCGCCTTTTGAAGGCCATTCATGCCTTGTTGCGGAGCGAGGGTGTCGAAATTCATGAGCAGACGAAAGTCGATGGGCTTATTGAAAAAGGCGGCAGGGTATGTGGTGTGCGTCTGGCCGATGAAAGCACACTGGAGGCGGATGCTGTGTTGCTGGCCGCCGGTAGCTGGAGTGGCGTATTGAGCAAGCAGTTCGGGGTTTCATTGCCGGTCAAACCGGTAAAAGGGCAAATTGTGCTGCTCAAGTCTGATCCGGGGCGACTCAAACATGTCATCAAACACGATCTGGCGTATTTTGTGCCGCGTCTGGATGGGCGTATCCTTGTCGGTGCGAGTATGGAACTCGTCGGTTTTAAGCCCGGCAATACGGTGGCAGGGGTGCATGGCTTGTTGGATGGGTTGCTTAGATTGATGCCACAACTAGCGCATGAACACATTGAACATCAATGGATGGGGTTCCGTCCGGGCTCGCCCGATGGTTTGCCCTTTCTGGGACCGATGGATGAAAAACCGGGTCTGTGGGTGGCCAGTGGCCATTATCGCAATGGTGTGGCGCTGGCACCGATTACTGCCGAAATTATGAGTAAATGGATACTCGGCAAGCAACCGGACCTGGATATGTCGTGCTTTCTCCCGAATCGTTCGATTCAGGTTTCCGGGGCTCTTGGTTTTCCGGATGTGCCGGAAGCTTCGGTCTGATGTTCGACATTCATTCATGAAAGCACGCGATAAACGGCAGGGATTGATCGTGGTCAATACCGGCGATGGCAAGGGCAAGTCGTCTTCCGCCTTCGGTATGGTGTTCCGGGCAGCGGCATGGGGCATGAAGGTGTGCGTGATTCAATTCATTAAGGGCAAGTGGAAAACCGGAGAGCAGAAAGCGGCAAGGAAATTCGACAACATCGAGTGGCATGCACCGGGTGATGGGTTTACCTGGGACACGGAGAATCCGGAGCAGGATATCAGGACTAGCCGTGGGATATGGGAACTATGCAAACAGAAGTTGCGTTCGCATGAGTTCGATATGCTGGTATTCGATGAAATTAATTATTGCGCGTCTTATGGATGGATTTCAGGTGAGGAGATTGCTCAATTCCTGCGCGAAGAGCGGCCCGGCTGGATGCATGTAATCCTGACCGGGCGAGATGCGCCACGGGAAGTGATTGAGGTGGCGCATACGGTGACGGAGATGTGCAAGGTGAAACATGCCTTCGATCAGGGAATCAAGGCGGCCCAGGGTATTGAATTCTGATGTTTCTATTCGTGCAATGCATGCAGACAGGCGCGGCGATGAATTCATGAATAATGCAAACCCGGAAGTGTTGTTGCTGGCGCATGGTTCAAACAACCCGGACTATGGCGCGGCATGCGCATCATTCCTGAACGACTGGGAGCACTATTCCGGCACACATGCCCGCCTTTGTTTTCTGGAACAATGCGAACCCCTGCTAGAGGGCTTGCTTGATGAGTGTTTGGCGGATGCTCACTCCGTGGTTGTATTGCCGCTTTTACTGAATTTGGGCATGCATTTGCGGCAGGGTATTCCGGACCGGCTGGCAACATACCTACGACATCATCCTGAAATGAACATTCATCTTGCGGATGGATTAGCGGATGTGGGAGTGCTTGCTAGCGCCTTGCATGATCGATCTGTTGAGATTCTTGCTGATATTCATGCGGGTAGGCAATCCATTATTCTGCTGACGCATGGAAGCAGGCATAAGGGTGTACGGCGACATATCACGCAATTGCTTGACATGTTGGCTGCACGTGTTGGTGCGGAGATTCAGCTTGCCTTCTCAGGGTACGGAAGTCCACGGCTTGACGATGTGTTGGCACGGCAAGCGGGCGGAGATTGTGTGGTCATTGTACCGAATTTTCTTTTTCCAGGCGATTGGATGAAGCAGGTTCGTGCGGATATGGATACATTCTCATGCACGCATTCGGCAAGCAAATGGGTATTGGCAAAACCCTTGGGAGCGCACCCCCGCATATTGGAGCTGTTGCGGCAACAGGCGGATTCAGCGAAAGGTTAGTTCATCCGGCAACTGCGTACGTGAAGGGTTAGGCTCCGCCAAAAAGTTCAGGTGGAATCATGTCAACAAGTCTCCTTTTTCGTGCCTTTAGCATCCCTTCAGGGTATCAATATCCGATG
>CAZDWG010000090.1:0-6260 GCA_964509005.1 uncultured Zetaproteobacteria bacterium | reverse complement strand
TTGATTTACCTTGATTTTTTTCTTAGCCTGACGGCTATGGGGGGGGGGGGGGGCTTCCCTGTCCGGCTCTCGTTCAACAGTAAAGAGTTTACACAGGTTACCGGTTACACCAGCACATTCACCGTCACCGTGTGATTCCGGGAATTATCCATCTGCCTGATACTGAATTAAAAATCGCTGAGAAGCACCCCAAACATAATGACATCCTCCGTGCCGTCATATAAATTGAAATAGCGTTTGGTGCTGAGAATCAATCCAAATGACTTTGTGATGTTAACCGCGACGCCTGCTTCAGGATAAAAGGCATAAATGAAACCATTTTTATCCCAATTGTATCCGAGCAAGAATCCCCCACCGAGAAAAAAGGTAGCACCCGCATTAAATGAAAAAGCTGCACCGACATCTATCGCCAAACTATCGCCTTTATTAACGGATTTAATATAAGACAAATCGACATGGCCAATCTTCCCGTCGCCAAACCCAAATCCTCCTATAGAGGTAATGCGCAGATCAGAGTCAGATTGTTTGCTCTTTTCTATCCGTAGAAAGTTTTCCCCGGCATTCGCCTCAAATGCGGGGCTGGAAACAAAAATAAGTAATAAGAAAAAATAAGAGACTATCTTCATAGTTGTCGGCATATCGTGGTTAGGTTGTTATTCATCGACATTTGATATCATCACAGTCACTTGCGATCCCAGCATTTTTGAAATGCACAGCCTTCATCTTTCTCACCTCCAGGCACACGGTGGATTAAATGGCTCATGTTCTCTACAACATCGAGCACAGGAACTTCCCTTTGCCGAATGTAAACGTGTCAGCCACTGCGTTTATAGCCGTGCCGATTTGTCATGAATCACCTCTCGCAACAGTCGGTTTATCGCTTCTTCTTCGTAACCGATGTTCTCGACGATCTTTCTTGCTCGCGCGGAGAGGCGGCGATAACCCCAGAGTGATCGCCGTTTGGTCTCGGCCCACCCCTCACGCTGGTAGTAGAGCGGCAGGTTGACATCAAAATAGGAAATGCTGTCTGCATCCTTGAGCAAATCGGCGTCGGGATCGCCGCCTACCTCGTGGACCGTCACCAGACGGCAAGCCTCGTCCACAATATTCTGCGCCACATCGCATGCGGTTAAAATCGGGCGCAACAGCTCCGCACCGTGTCGAGCGTGGGCCGCCTTGAAGGCATCGTAATCGTTAAAATCTGCGCGCTTCACTTTGATTTCCTCGATTGCCCGGTCGATATCATGGGCCAGTGCCGCCAATTGCAGAGCCTTGCCGACATCCGGCTCCAGGCGCAAAAGCCACTCCAGCGTGTTGTCAGCATGACGGGGATCTTCAGGCACTTGTGAGCCGGATATCACTGCACGGATTTTCTCCTTTGCGGAGTCAATGTTGTCCATCAAGTGCTATTTTCACCCGTCGCAGAGTCTCCAGATTCATCACCACAGCGATCAATACCAGAATGGGTAACACCATATTGCTTATTGCACCAAGAAAGATGAGGAACACGCGCACGTCGCGCCCCATCCGCAACCCGGCCTTGCCTCCGGCCTGCACCCGATCACGCATCAGGTTGTCGTATTTATCTGCGGTGTAACTCAGCATGAACGAGCCAATAATGGCCATGAAACCAATCAACAGAACTCCGCCGCTCACCTCCGCCGCCAGCAGGTACCAGGTCAAACCGAACAGCAGAAAGGCATCGGCGTAGCGATCCAGTACCGCATCGTACCAACCACCGACGTCGCTGCTTTGGTACTTGAGGCGGGCCACTTCGCCATCACAGCCATCGATGACGGATGCAAACTGGGCGAGCACACCGCCAACGATCAGAAAAAAATACCCGCCCAGCATAAACAACCCGGCGGCCAGTACGGAACACAGAAATGAGAACAGGGAAATCTGATTGGGCGTCACATCGCGCTGCACCAGATACCGGGACATTCTCACGGAGAGGGGGCGGTTTAAATAACGTGCGACAGGCCCGTCGTTGGGCTTGTCGCGTAGTCTCTTCAACAAAGTCTGTTCCGCCCCGGACAGGGTCGTGTCGCCGTCTTTTTCTTCGCTTTGCTCCAGCGCTTTGAAGATAGCAGGGGAGCACAGAAAAATACCCGTATCGAAGCCGTTGAAGTCGGCCAGTCCCTTGCCAATACCCATTATTTTATTACTGCGACTCTTTTCACCGTTATCAGGGAGGGCATCATCCAGCTTGACGCGGGTGACATCCTCCATGTCGATGAGCGGGTTCCGGGTGTTGCCGTCCACCACTAGCGCGACTTCCCCATCGCCCAGTGTCAGCGTCGTTAATGGTCGGATCAGGTTGGGATCAAAAAGGTGATCCGCCATGAGCAGCAAAAACGGTTCATGCAACACGTCTCGGGCCTTGAGTACCGAAAGGCCATTTTCTTTGTCCCAATCGTCATTCACCAGCGGTGTGATCCGAACCGCAAGGCGATCCGCCAGACCCGCGAGGAAATGGCTTACCCGCTCACCCTG
The DNA here is from genome assembly GCA_964509005.1 of uncultured Zetaproteobacteria bacterium. Classification (GTDB taxonomy): domain Bacteria; phylum Pseudomonadota; class Zetaproteobacteria; order Mariprofundales; family Mariprofundaceae; genus JAUZQZ01. The sequence continues at coordinate 3,764 of CAZDWG010000090.1, read as the reverse complement.
ATGGCCGACGACCACAAAGAACTCATCCGCACCAGCCTCCATGGCCGCACGGATGACCCGTTCAATCAGGGGGATGCCGAGGATGGGAATGAGGGGCTTGCTATCACCCCTGGATTGCAGCCGACTGCCTTTGCCGGCGGCGATGATCAGGCACTTCATACCAATAGCCTTGCCTGCTCTTGATCACTCACCGTTAACTCTCACCCTGGATAAAGTCTTCCATCATCTTAAAAGCCTCATCATCCGTGAACTGGCGTAGCGGATGTTTGCAAAAATAGGCTGATGGCGCTTCCAGAATACCGCTCTGGCCACGATCCAACGCCAATTTAGCGCAACGAACCATATCAATGGACACACCTGCCGAGTTGGGCGAATCTTCCACCGACAGACGCAATTCGAGGTTCATCGGCACATCACCAAACATCGTTCCCTCCATGCGCAGGAAACAAACCTTGTTATCATTTTGCCAGGGCACGTAGTCACTCGGACCAATATGAATGTCGTCGGCATCCATACGATTACCGGTCACGGCCTGCACCGCCTCGGTTTTGGACGCTTTCTTGGAGGCCAGTCGTGAGTGGTTGAGCATGTTAAGAAAATCGGTGTTACCACCGGTGTTGAGCTGGTAGGTGCGTTCCAGCTTGACCCCTCGCTTGGCGAAAAGATCCGTCAACGTGCGATGGGTGATGGTCGCCCCCAACTGGGCCTTGATGTCATCACCAATGATGGGCAAACCGGCTTCTTCAAAATGGCGCGCCCACTGTCCTTCGGGATCGCTGGCGATGAAGACCGGGATATTGTTGATGAAAGCCAGCCCCGCTTTATAGGCGCAACCGGCGTAAAAGCGAGTTGCTTCCTCGGAGCCAACCGGCAGGTAATTCAAGAGAATTTGTGCGCCGGTATCTTTGAGTAGCTTAACAATATCTGCTTCGCTGGGTTCCGGCTCTTCTGCCAACACAAAAGTGCGTTTATCGTCATAATCCTTCATGTGATCGGAAAAACCGTCCAGAACTTTGCCCATCTGTACGGTGACACCGGACGCAGGGATGTCGGAACAAAACACTGTCGTGCAGTTGGGCGCAGAAAAAATGGCCTCGTGTACATCGACACCGATTTTACGTTTATCGACATCGAAGGCCGCGACGACTTCAATGTCGCCGGGTTGGTATCCACCAATCTCCCAATGCATCAGCCCGATTGCATCTTTCTCGTCCTTCCCTTGATAATAGTGGATGCCCTGTATCAGGGAACTGGCACAGTTTCCTATGCCGACGATAGCAATCTTGATTTTACTCATGTATTTCAGATCTCCTGTTATGTTCGTTCAATGAAAGCATTTTTCTCGGGAATCCCTCCTTTATTCTTTTTGATATCGTTCTGCACAAGGTCGATGATCATTTCCCGAAAAATGATCGCTTGTCCATCGGCCTTACACGCCAGTGAAAGTCCAACATTGCACATGGATGTGCGAGAGCGCCCCCGATAGTGTTCCTGATCCACTGTCCAAATTTCTCTCAACTCCCATCCAGGTAGAGTTATCCATATTTTCCAGGATAGCCGATACCTCATAAATAACTGGAATAACCGTGACCTCTAGAGTCTCTTACAAAACTATTTCATGCCAACCAGGAATCAATAACTTACGCCAAGCATATTCCCGTAAGTCATTGATATTTATTTTGTGCCTGGAGTTTTACAAGAGGCTCTCTATTGAATGAATTGTTCACCACAATCCACACAGTGTTTGTTGCTCGTGCGACGTTTTTTCGCATGTTTCCCAGGTCACACACTTCTGCAGAAATCTTCTTATTCACTATCTCTCCGCACATAAAACAAAAGCGCACCGGCGCGTTTGGGCATCCGTGATTGTAATTGAGGCAGCGATCTTTCGGCGGTGTCATCCCTCACCTTTTTTTTCATCATCACGTTCACTGCTGGGGTAGTCATCAGAATCCGGCCTCTGGCTTTTCATTCACGCATCTATCTCGTGTCGGTCAAAATGCCATCGGGATGTAATCCTGTACAGTTTGCTGCAGCCAAGCTTCAAATCCGCAACCAATTCATCAAGGATGAGTCATCTACCCCCCCATTATCGCCTTTCTTCAGGGGGAAGTATGACGCAAACAAAACGGATGCCAGTGGTTGGCGGTGGATGGCAGCGGCATGATAATGAATACAGGCCGCATTATCAATGCTGTCGCGAAAAAAGCCGGGATTTCACCTGTGCCTGACAAATTTACGGTCAAACAGAAATATCAGCAGAGACAGTTCGTTTTGATGTGGAGACAATTTGATGTCCAAAATCGTCGCCATAACGGGTAGTTGAATCGCCATCACCTGTTCTACGAAGTTTTAATACAATTCTGTTATCAAGAGTCCCTACAAAAACAATTACTTGGTGTGAACTACCAGACCAATTGGTACTGTTGAACGGGGTTTAACCAAAATTATCGAATGACAAAAATAGGGTGGGAACGCTGCTGTTGTTTCTGTGCGAAACATTCTCTACCGCCATCGCCATCGCCATCCTTATATCGCGTCCTCATTGTTGGCACAAAGTAAATTGAAACCGCTGGTCACCGGTATGCCACTGATAGCCCTGGGTGGCTACACTCTGGCTCTGTGGATAACCTTTCATCTGTTGAGAGGGATATCGTGTGTAGACCGAAGGAAGTATGATCCTGAAAGACTTGATTGGATCACAGAAGGCCACACAAGCTCTTAATGCGCTCAACTGAGTTCTCCAAGCTCAATAATATATCAGGGAGATGTACATCATGGACAAAACAACGCAGGTCAAAAACATCATCCTCTGCTCGGATGGCACCGGCAATCGGCGCGGCAAAGGCCAGGGCACCAACGTCTGGCGGCTGTTCAATGCCGTTGATCTCAACAGTCACAAAGACGCTGACAACAACCCACGCCAGATTACCTATTACGACGACGGTGTCGGCAACGACGATGGCAAATTGTTTAAAATCTTCGGTGGTGCCTTCGGCTATGGCCTGAGCCGCAACATCCGTGACCTATATCAATTTCTCGCCAGCAACTACAGCCCCGGCGATCGTATCTTTTTGTTCGGCTTCAGTCGCGGTGCATTTACCGTACGTTCACTCGCGGGAATGATCACCCGCTGCGGCATCGTCAAAAGTGAAAACTATGCATCGGCCAATGCCTTTTCCAAGGCCGTCGAGGAGGCGTTTATTCTCTACAAAGCAGCGCGCAAAGACGAGGCAGCCAAAAAGTTCAAAGCTGAAAATAGTTACGGCAATGAAAAGATCACCTGCATCGGTGTCTGGGATACGGTTGACGCCATCGGTGTACCCTTCGATAACCTGCGGGGCTGGATCAACAAATTCGCCAACAACTCCTTCCACGGCTACGATCTCTCGCCCAACATCGAATACGGCTATCATGCACTGGCCATCGACGACCAGCGCAAAACCTTCTGCCCAGTAATGTGGGACGAAAAACTCAGCATCAAAAACGGTCGCCCCAAAGACACCATCGAACAAGTCTGGTTTGCCGGCGCGCATTCGAATGTCGGCGGTGGTTATCCCAAGCAAGGTATGGCGCAAGTTACACTGGACTGGATGATGCGCCGCGTCGCCCAGCACGGACTGATCTTTGAAGAAGGCGCACAAACAGATGTCACCAAAGCAGCCAAGGTCGGCGATAAACTCTACGACTCCCGCTCCGGTCTTGCCGCTTAGGAATGGGCACGAAATAACTTCCCGTTTTAGGTGAGTGGTTTAATGACATAA
>CAZDWG010000089.1:0-6332 GCA_964509005.1 uncultured Zetaproteobacteria bacterium | reverse complement strand
CTTAATTTCATCCCGATTCTCTTGAATCGATATATCTAATCTAAAATAATTCATTTTCGAACTGGCGGGCATAGATGTTCCGGAAGGTCCCGTCATCAATACCTGGCCGCCATGTATGGAAAGACGTTCCAATAGCCGTTGCTGGCGCAAGGGATCCAGCGCCTCCAAAGCATCATCCAGCAACAATAGAGGCATCAGCCCTCGATGCTGCATTCTCAATGTACATTCCGCCAGCCTTATGGCCACCGCCGCCAACTTCTGCTGTCCGCGTGAACCACATGATCGCATATCCCTTCCATCGTAATCAATCATCATGCGGTCACAATGGGGCCCCATACGTAAAACGCCCTTTGACCGACCTCTCCGCTGAATAAACAGGCGCTCAAGCCAGCTTTCTCTTTCTTCCGGAGCTGTCGAATGAATCGCAACACGCACCTGCAACTCACTCAACGCAAGTTCAGACTCCAGTATTCGATTCAAATTATCCATCAAACGGGTACGCACCTGCATCAAAATCAATCCATGCACCACCATCTGGTGTTCCCAAATCTCAATTTCATCCGATGAACCACCATGTCGTAATATTCGGCTTCGTTGCATCAGGCAGCGAAGATACGCATGATAGTGTTTAACCACATCGGGTCGGCAATAGAGCATCATCTGATCCAGCCAGCGTCTGCGTTCACCCGGAACACCATCCACCAACCTTGCGCCCTGAGGCGACTCCACCAATACCGGCAATGTCTCTATTAATTCCATGCGGCGTTGAATCTGGCGTCTTTGCAGGTAAATGCGGTTACTCTTTTCCTTTCCAGACACTTCCACATGCAAAGGTCCGTACCGCTTCCATTTTCCGGTGATTAAAAAACCTTCGCTCTTCCATCGGGACAGAACAGGATCCCTGGCTTGCCTGAATGACCGACCATGCCCCATCAGGAATACCGCTTCCAGAAGGCTGGTTTTACCGCTTCCGTTTTCACCAATAACCATATTCAGACCCGGCGTACATTGCCAGCGTACACGATGATGACAACGCAAATTCGTCGCGCTAATTTCCTGTAACAATAAGGTTGAAATCACGGGTTGTTAGCCTGGCCTGAACTATATTCTCATAGGCATAATGACAAAGGTTGCGGCACTATCCTCTTCTTCCTTTAATAAAACCGGAGACAATCCGTCCTTAAAATTAATTCTCACGGTATCGCCGTGCATAACACCCAGCACATCGCGAAGATAACGTGCATTAAATCCGATCTCCGTTTCCGGTCCGTCGTATTCTAGTTCAAGAATCTCTTCAGCCTGCTCCTGATCATTATTATGGGAAGAAACAAGTAATTCGCCCGGCTTGATTTGAAACCGTACATCATGTGTAAATTCATTGGCCACAATCATGATTCGCCTTAGGACCAAGTCGAGCTTATGCCGATCCGCCACTGCAAACTGTAAATGATTGGCCGGAACAACATCTTCATAGCTGGGAAAACGGGCATCAATCAATTTAGATGTCAGACTGTTTGGACCTGCTGTCAGACGAATTTGACGATCGCTCATGCTCAATGTCACCTGACCTGGAACGTCCTCGCATAACTTACGTATTTCCATCACTGCTTTACGGGGGACAATATGCTGACTGGCACTGACTTTTCGTTCAAGTAATACACGGATCATCGCCAGTCTGTGACCATCCGTCGCTACCAGATTTAAACGTCCATGTTCATTAATCTCAAACAATGTACCCGTTAGATATTTTCTTGTTTCATCATTGGACATAGCAAAATTGGTTGTAGTAATCATTTCCGCAAGGTCCGAGCCATCAATATTGACGGACGAACTCTCCTCATCTTCCCGTACATCCGGAAAATCATCAGCTGCCATTGTCGCCAGACGAAATTTTGATCGCCCGCTTTTTATATTTAAAAATGCATCATCAAGTTCTATATCAATCGTCGCATCGGTATCCATTTCCTTTAGAATTTCAAACAGTTTACGGGCAGCTACCGTAGTGCGGCCCTCCTGATGTATGGTCGCCAATTCTTGTGTCCGAATGCCAACTTCAAGATCCGTCGCTGTCATGATCAGTTGATCTTCACCGGTACTTAAAAGAATATTAGATAAAATCGGAATGGTGTGTTTTCGTTCAACAATATTCTGGCAACGTTGGATAGCCTGAAACATATCCGAACGTAAGAGTGTGATGCGCATGTGGTTCTCCTTCTTTAAGATCCCATTTATATCAAATAATCAGTAACCGTCATAGTACTTGTGTATAGTGTGGATAAGAAAAAAAACATCTATTTTCCGCAGTTTAACAGTCAATGATCTTGTGTATAAAACCATCAACAACGTGGGAATAATGGGTGGTTAATTCCATCATCCATGGACAGGAAGTGCTACATGAACGATATACCCATATTATTCACAGGATAAACAAATGTTATACCAAATTTATACATTTTTTAATAAAAATCAACTCTTTAGCAGTTTTAGAATACGTGCAATTTCATTTCTGAAGCTTTCATCTTTTTGTTGTAGAGCATTAATTTTTCGTGTGGCATAAAGTACTGTGGTGTGATCTTTTCCACCAAAATACTCACCGATTTCGGGTAAAGAATGCCGAGTCATAAGCTTGCAACAATACATGGCGACCTGACGGGGGAATGCGATATTGCGGCTCCGTTTTTTGGATCGCATATCCTGTATTCGGATGTTGTAATAATTGGCTACATATTTCTGAATATCTTCAACGGAAACTACTTTAACTTCTTCATGTAATAAATCGCGTAAAACGTGGTGTGCAAAGTCCATATCAATGGTACGATTGGTTAGTGTCGCGTGGGCGGTCAGGCGTGTGAGCGCACCTTCAAGTTCACGCACATTACTGGTAATGCGTGTAGCAAGGAGTGTGGTGACATCGTCTGGAAGACGTATGCCGGCTAATTTAGACTTGCTGATCAAGATAGCGTGGCGGGTTTCCAGTGAGGGTGGTTGAATATCCGCGACCAGGCCGCATCCGAAGCGTGACTTCAAACGCTCCTGCAAATGATTCATTTCACGGGGAGGACGGTCGGAGGTCAGGATAATTTGTTTTTGTACCTCATACAGTGCGTTAAATGTATGGAAAAATTCTTCCTGTGTACTGGCTTTACCTGCAATGAACTGTACGTCATCAATAATAAGTACGTCCACCTTACGGTAACGATTCCTGAATTGTTGTGTACTGCCATTACGGATGGCCTGAATCAGTTCATTGGTAAACCGTTCGCTGGTGCGGTAAGCGATGGCTACATGTTTCTTTTCCCGTAATTCATTTGCTACAGCATTGATTAAATGCGTTTTGCCCAAGCCTACACCGCCGTACAGATAAAGTGGGTTGTACACAACGCCGGGTTGGTCGGAAACTGCGCGACAGGCGGCATGGCAGAATTCATTACTTGGGCCGACAATAAAGTTGGTAAAAGTAAAACGCGGGTCAATAAAGCCATCCACCTGCGTGGAGACTGGATGTGCCTCCTTGGCAGCATGGTTAAGTTTTAGAGAGAGGGATGAGTCTACACGGAAATCCACATTGACGTTGGCACTAAAATGGTTCTTTACCAACTGACGAATAAGCTGTTCATGATGGTCCTTCAAATTATCCATAAAAAAACGACTGGGTACGCACAGGATAAGTCTTTGACCTTCAATATTGGCATGGATAGGTCTGATCCATGCATCAAATCGTGCAGCGGGTACTTCTTCAGCCAAGGCATCCAGAATAACTTGCCAGTCAATCTTTCCATGCTCTTTTTTCATCGCCCTATCTTACGAAAGAGAAAGCAAAAGGTCATCCGTCAATCAATCATGGGCGGGACTTTATGATGTAACTTGACAGAAGGACATGCGAACCTAACATTCGCAGCCTTTTTGACCCAAGGAGAAGAACATGAGTTTTACGTTCAAACCAAGCCGGATTCGCCGTGCCCGCACACATGGCTTCCGTGCCCGTATGGCAACCCGGTCCGGACGCGCGGTCATCAATCGTCGTCGTGCCAAGGGACGTAAGCGCCTGAGCGCCTGAAGAGCAGCCTGAAGAGTAGATTTTCCCCGCAGTTTCGGCTTCGTTCGAAAGCGGACTTTTCAGGCTTGCGTCAGGGGCGCAGGATGAACAGTGGGAGTTTGCGGCTAATATATCGAGACAATGCAATGCGGCATGCCCGATTAGGATTGGCGATTTCCCGTAAATACGGTAATGCCGTGCGGAGAAATAGGTTGAAACGGCAATTACGTCAATGTTTTCGATTGAATGATGTCCGGTATGAAGGTGTGGATGTGCTGGTTATTCCCTTGTGCAACTGGAAACAGATAAAGAATATCAACCGTGATATGGCTCAGGGGTTGAAACAAATCGTGAGACGCATACACAGGGGTCGGGAATGAAATATCTGTTGCTTTCTTTAATCCGGGTTTATCAATATCTGATTTCCCCTTTGTTACCGCCACGCTGCATTCACCAACCCACCTGTTCCAGTTATGCACTGGAAGCCGTTGAACGTTTTGGGTTCATCCATGGCCTGTGGTTGACTGTGTTGCGTTTACTACGCTGTCATCCCTTTGCCAGGGGAGGGTATGACCCGATTCCAGAGAAACGATCACGCTACTTTACTCGTAAAGTCAAGGAGACTTAACCATGGAACAACGCAATATGATTCTGGCGTTTGTACTGTCCATGATTGTACTGGTAGGCTGGCAAGTCATATTTCCCGCAGCTGAGAAACATAGTCAACCAACCCATGCGCAAACGGCAACAAAAGCCGCATCATCCGCATCACGGCCTTCGCAGGCATCTCCACCCGTTATGCAAGGCCATTCCGGACAGGTAAAACATGCTATTCTTACCCCGGAAGCACCGATGAAGAATGTGCCGGAAATCGCAAGCTTGAAGAACAGCCTCCTTGATTTAAAGATTGATTCCCGAGGAGCTATTATTGAGGCGCAAACGATAAAATACCGCGAGAGTATTAAACCGGGGTCTGGGCCTGTTGCCGTATTGGAAAGGAATGGGGAACATGCTATTTATGTGAATTCCGGCCTTATTGGTCAGGGGGTGCCAAACTTCCATGTGGTGTCGAAAAAAGAGGATCAGGGTGATGCGATATTGACCCTCGGCGCCAGCCTGGCTGATGGACGTTCCTGGATTCGTACGATCACTCTGAAACACGGTAGTTATGTCCTGGATGTCAATGATCGTATTACCCATGGTTCAGGGCTTGAAATGTACCGTCAGGTGGTTGAGATCAATCCTGACCAAAAGAAATCAAGAATGCGCCAATATAAAGGCCCGCTTGGCTTAATGAATGATAAGCTGAAAGAGGTATCCTTTAAGGATTTGGATAAATCCAGCCCTGTGCGATATTCCGCCGAGGGTGGCTGGATTGGAATTATGAATCGTTATTTTATTGCGGCGTTGGTAGGCGATAAAAAAATTAAGTACCGTTATTATTTTAAGGGGAACGGCAGCACCTATCAGGCAGGATTTCTGGAGAATGCCCGGATGGTGGGCAACGATGCTGTATTTCATTCACGGACCTACATCGGTCCAAAATCCACACCTGTCATGAAAACCCTTCACGCCGGGTTGGAACGGTCCGTGGATTATGGATGGTTTGCAATCATCGCCAAACCCTTGCATGACCTCCTGCTCTGGTTTCACGGTATGATCAGTAATTTTGGTTTGTGTATTATCCTGTTGGTGGTGTGCATCAAACTGCTGTTTTTCTGGCCAACCAAGAAGTCGTATGAATCCATGGCCGCAATGCGAAAACTTCAACCGGAAATGAAGCGCATGCGCGATTTGTATGGCGATGATAGACAAAAGATGAGCCAGGAAATGATGGCGCTGTACAAGAAGAATAAGGTTAATCCGTTGGGGGGATGCCTGCCGATTGTTATCCAAATTCCGGTATTTTTTGCCCTGTATAAAACGTTGCTGGTTTCAATTGAGTTGCGACAGGCGCCATTCTTTGGCTGGATTCATGATCTTTCCGTGATGGACCCATATTATGTATTGCCCGTTTTAATGGGTGCATCCATGCTGGTTCAACAACAATTAAATCCAGCTCCTCCTGATCCCATGCAGGCCAAGATTATGAAATTCCTGCCGGTTATTTTTACCTTTATGTTCCTGTTTTTTCCGTCCGGACTGGTGGTTTACTGGTTGGTCAATAACATTCTGGCCATTGCCCAGCAGTGGTATGTCATGCACAAGATGAAGGCTATTTAGATCTGCCCATTACCTACACTTTACCCACAAATCACGTCACAGAACCCTTGCACACGGGTCAGACCAAGGCGCG
>CAZDWG010000088.1:0-6398 GCA_964509005.1 uncultured Zetaproteobacteria bacterium | reverse complement strand
CTGTTTGTCCTCCAACGCCTCCCAGCGCGCATAGGCGTCGGCAAGCTTCTGTTCAAGATCAGATAATCGCTGCTGATCCCGTTGATAGCTATCAACATCATTATTAAAATAAGCCGGATCGCAGAAGCGCGCTTCGATGTCGGTTTTTTCTGATTCCATCACCTCTATCTCGCCGGGAAGCGCATCCAATTCCCGCTGATCCTTATACGATAGTTTTGTCCTTGTTTTATTTGGTTTCGCTATTTTTTCGTTGTTTTTTGCCCATTTCGGCTTTATTTCTGGTTTTTTTTGCTCATTTTGGCGTATTTTCCACGCCTGAAAGTCGGAATAGCCGCCCTCGACCGGCACAATCAGGCCAGTGCCCTCGAAGGCCAGCACCCTTGATACGACACGGTCCATGAAGGCGCGATCATGCGAAACCATGATGACCGTACCGTCATAACTGGCCAGTGCTTGTTCCAGCACGGCCAGCGTGCCGATATCCAGATCGTTGGTCGGCTCATCCAGAACCAGCAAATTGGCCGGTTCCAGCAGTAGTTTCGCCAGCATCAGGCGCCCTTTTTCACCACCTGAAAGTGCGGCCACGCGGCTATGCAGGCATTCCTTATCGAACAGGAAATCCTGCATATAGGAAACGACATGGCGTGGCTCATGGCCACCGACATGGACATAGTTGCCGCCATTGGGCAGCAATATATCTTTCAGTTTACTTTCAGGGCTCAATTCCCTCATTTGCGTCAGGAAAGCCGGAGCCAGGCGCACACCGTGGCGCACCTGTCCCGAGTCCGGTTTTATCTCGCCGAGCAGTATTCCGAGTAGTGTCGTTTTGCCGATGCCATTTGGGCCGACCAGCCCGATGCGGTCGCCAGCCATGATTTTATGACGAAAATCACGCACAATGACCGTATCGCCAAAGCTGTGCGATACGCCTATGGCCTCAATCAGCATCTTGCCGGGCCTGACGCCGCTGGCTACGCGCAACTCAACATCTCCGCCGCGCAAGCGTCGCGCCGCCCGTTGGCCGCGTAAATCTTCCAGCGCTCGCACACGCCCTTCGTTACGTCTGCGCCGTGCCGGAATTCCTTTGCGAATCCAACGTTCCTCATCGGCCAACAGTTTATCGAATTTGCGGTGCTGCACCGCTTCCATGGCCAGTGTTTCGGCCTTTTTCTCCAAATATTCGGCGTAGCTACAGGAGAAATGCGTTAAATGACCGCGATCCAGTTCGATGATTTCCTCAGCCACGGCATCGAGGAAATAGCGGTCGTGGGTGACAAACACCACCGCGCCAGGAAAGGCGGCGACAAAATCCTCCAGCCACTCGATGGAAGCCACATCCAGATGATTGGTCGGCTCATCAAGCAGCAACACATCCGGTTCGGCCACGACGGCGCGCGCCAGCGCCACGCGCCTGAGCCAGCCACCGGAGAGTTCACCGATATCACGTTCCGCCTCCAGGTTGAGCCTTGAAATCGCCATTTCGATGCGGGAATGGAATTGCCATGCGCCGGTACGTTCCAGTTCTACCTGCAAACGGTCCAGCCTGCTAAGGTCCCGCGATGACGCACCTCCATCAAGCGTCCGCAAGACCTGGTGATAATCCTCCAGCGCTCTGGCCACATCACCCAAGCCTCCGGCTACAATATGGAACACGCTCTGGCCTGCCTTAAAATGTGGCGCCTGCGGCAGATAGGCAACGCGCGTGCCGCCGCGCAGCGTTATTTTTCCGGCATCCGTTTCCATCTGGGCGGCCATGATTTTCAGCAGCGTGGATTTACCTTCGCCATTGCGGCCAATCAGTCCGAGGCGCACGCCGCGTCTTATGGTCAGCGAAACATCATTGAGCAGTGCCCGTGGTCCGAAGGCTTTGGCAATATGATTCAATGTCATGACCGGCATGGACGTATCCTATCCTGCCTGATGATTTTGAACCGTAGGCGGGGAGACATCGCCCGAAGCCTGCATGGCGATCGCTTGCGGGTGGGCCGTATAATGATTGCGCACCACATTCGCCAGTTCCATTTTTACCGTTCTATCAATCAGACTGGGTGAATCTTCCGGTAAAGCAGCAATCAGGGCGGTCAGTAAATCATCCTGTGGCGCGGGCAAGCGTGCGATCCACGAATGGAGCAAATCCCTGTCCACCCGCGCGGGCAGCGAACCCAAAATACCGACATCATTCTGGTCGTGTACCAGAAGCCCCGAGGTGGTACCACGATCCAGGGTCAGCACCTGAAAGAAATACAGCGTATGGTAGGCAAGCTGCCGCCGTTCAGCCTCCATGGTAATCCGGGGATCTTCCTTCAAGGCCCGCTCCGCAATCGCAAGATACGCATCAATCGCTGCTTCACCGGCATGTTGGGCTAGAGAGAAATCATCCTCCATATCATCCGATTGGTAACTTTCCAGATAGAAATGCGCGACGCCGCGATGACGCCCAAGTGCCGGGATGAAGAAATAGCACTCACCCTGTTCTTTCGCCTCTTCAAACTGATCCGGTGCCGCCTGCTTCAGGGCGGCAAAAAAACGTTCCTTGGCTGCCATATCCTCTATAGACGGATTAAGATCAGCCATGATACGCCAGTAACCCTTGCCATTCTTCATTTCCGTCCAACTGATATGGATATGAACGGATGGTGCATACGGATTGCATGGGTGGATAATTGTTGAAATCGCCGTAGCCGAACCCAGTTGTTTGGCCGGGTTATCATCATAATGCACCTGTGAGACATTGACCGAACCACGACTGAAGGTGTCGCCATCCGCTATTTCATAACGCACGCCGCCGCCATGCAGACCGTGATCGCGAAACCACTCGACCGGTACAAAACGCTGTTCGTCACCCATGGATCGCGCAAGGCTTTCCAATCCCGTTACAAACCGTTGTTGCAATCCGGCGAGCAGGGTTTGCGCCCGGTCTGCCCGCCGTGATATGGCCGGAATGCGCTTCATGACGAACGAATACGCAGGCCGAAAAGCAGGCGTGCGACATCATTGAAATTTCCGACATAATGAATGTTCATATTCTGAGATATTGATGTCGGCAATTCTTCAACATCCACCTGATTGGCGGCAGGTAGAATGACCTCCGAAATACCAAGGCGTTTGGCCGCCAGCAACTTTTCACGCTCACCGCCAATGGGCAGCACATCGCCGATCAATGTCATTTCCCCGGTCATGGCATAGGGCAATGGCGCTTTATCCAGGGCCAGCGACAATAAAGCCGTGGCCATGGTAATACCGGCTGATGGGCCATCCTTCGGCACTGCCCCTTCCGGCACATGCAGGTGAACAAAGGCTTTGTCGAAGAAGTCGGTCGGCGCATCAAAGCGGGCAAGGTTGGCGGTAATGTAGGAATAAGCGATTTCCGCCGATTCCTGCATGACCTTTCCCAGTTGGCCGGTCAGCTTCAGCCCCCGGCTATGATGGTGCGTCACCGTAGCCTCTAGCCTGAGCGTGACGCCACCCATTGCCGTCCATGCCAGGCCCGTTGCCAGCCCAACACCCTGATGGATATTTTCTTCCCGGAATCGCGGTTTGCCTACATATCCATCCAGGTTTCTCGCACCGATGCGGATGGGTGGAGATATTTCTTCGCGCACGAGTTTCACCGCTGCCTTGCGCAGAATCTTTTTCAACAATTGTTCCAGGCGGCGCACCCCCGGTTCGCGGGCGTATTCATCCACCAGACGCATCAGCGCGGCTTTTCCCAGCTTGATGTCGCTTCCTTGCAACCCATTTTCCTTAAGTAACCTCGGCCAGAGATGTTTGCGTGCAATATCCATTTTCTCCGGCGCGATATATCCGGCCAGATGGATGATCTCCGCCCGATCCAGCAACGGTTTGGGAATGGTATCCAACTGATTGGCAGTCAACAGGAACAACACGCGAGAGAGATCGAAACGCACATCCAGGTAATGATCGAGAAAATCATTATTTTGCTCGGGATCCAGCACTTCTAGCAGAGCGGAGGACGGGTCGCCGCGAAAATCAGAACCGATTTTATCCACTTCATCCATCATAATCACAGGGTTGGCGGTCCCGACCTGCTTCAACGCCTGAACAATCTTGCCGGGCATGGCGCCGATATAGGTGCGGCGATGCCCCTTGATCTCCGCCTCATCACGCATGCCGCCGACCGAAAAACGATAAAAGGGACGATTCACCGCCTCGGCGATAGCGCGTCCAATGCTGGTTTTCCCCACCCCAGGCGGGCCAACGAACAAAATGATGGAGCCGCCCACTTCTTTCTTGCACACGCCTACGGCAATAAATTCCAGTATGCGGTCCTTGACATCCTTCAGGCCGGAGTGATGACGGTTCAACGCACGGGACGCCTGATTCAGATTCAGGCGGTCCTTGCCGAACTTGCCCCAGGGAAGACTGGTCAACCAGTCGAGATAATTGCGTGATACGCCATACTCGGGAGCAGAGACATCCAGCATCGAAAGCTTGCGCATTTCCTCATTGAAAACGGATTTCGCTTCATCCGAAAAGATGAGCTTTTTCGCACGCTTTTCCAAACGTGCGAGTTCCTGATCACGCGGGTTCTTCTCCATGCCCAGTTCGCGCTGGATTTCATGCAATTGTTCATTGAGAAAGAACTTGCGCTGCTGCTCCGAGATGCGTTCGTCGATATTACCGCGAATGCGGCTCTGGATCTTGCTGACGTTCAATTCGCGGTTGAGCAAACTCATCACCTTTTTCATACGATCGAAGATGGGATAGGTTTCGAGAATATCCTGTAATTCCTCTCGCCCGGCTGTGGTCATACTGGCGGCGAAGTCCGCGAGGTGGTTGGACTCATCCAGCCCAAAACGGGACAGAAACAGCCGCAATTCCTCTTCGTGCAAGGGGTTGTGTTTAAGCAGTTCCTTGATGGTATTGGCGATAGCCACGGTATAAGCGCGCAGCTCCACATTATCCTCATAACTGGTTTCCGGAAGATATCGCACCCGTGCCCGGATGTGTGGCGGGCCCGCGGAAAAATCCCGCACACGAAAACGTTCCATACATTCGATGACCACATGCAGGCCATGGCCGGGTATTTCCACGGCCTTGATGACCTTGGCGACAACGCCCACCTCATACAGATTTTCGGTGGCGAATGGCGCATCCTCATTGCGCACCAATAGCAGACCAATATGTTGCTCTTCCGCATTGGCGATCTCGCGGAAGACGCTGGTCATCTCTTCACCCTCGTACACCAGGGGCACGATCAGGCCGGGAAACAGCGGGCGATTGGATAGCGGTAAAATGCTCAGAAACGGCGGGAGCAGTTCGCGGGCCACAATCAGACCACTACTGTCGGGTGGTGGCTCGTCGTCGATTTCGTTTGGTTCTATGATGTCGGGATCGTGAATTTCATCTATCATTCACACTATATAATAGAACATAGGCAAGGTTTCAAGGGCTTGAAAATCATCAGCCCGTACATTACACACACCACACCACTTTTACGGAGGAGCATATGCGTTCATTCAAGGGTCTATTTTTGCTGATCATCACCAACCTGCTGGTTTTTCTGACGCTGATTATTTCCGGCAGTATCCTGATTAATTTCGTGTTGCCGAAGTTTGGCATCGACGTGCGCGGAAGTTTTGCCAGTTATCAGTTTGCATGGGCCATGGTATTCGGCTTCGGTGGTGCATTTATTTCACTTCTGATGTCCAAGCCGATGGTCAAACGGATGTATCGCATGCAGCGGGTCACCCAGCCTTCCACACCCAAGGAGCGGCTGGTGTACGAAACGATCCGGGAACTGGCGCACCGGAGCAGCCTGAAGATGCCGGAAGTCTGGGTCTACCTGGACGACTCGCCCAATGCCTTCGCCACGGGTCCCGGTCGCAATCGTTCCATGATTGCCGTTTCCTCAGGGCTGGTGAACAATCTCTCCGACGATGAAGTCAAATCCGTGCTGGCCCATGAGATGGGCCATGTGACCAATGGCGATATGGTGGCTACCACGCTGCTTCAGGGTCTGATGAACACCTTTGTCTATTTTCTGGCCGGCATGATCGCCCGCATGGTCGCCAGCGCCACATCGCGCGATGGCGAACCGAATTTCATGGTGTATTTCATTGTGGACATCGTACTACAAATTCTGTTCTCCATTCTGGCCATGATCGTGGTCATGTGGCATTCGCGCCGCCGCGAATTTCGCGCTGATGCGCACTCCGCCCGCATGTATGGTGCGGAGCCGATGATCCGTGCCCTGCAAAAGATTGATGCGCTGGCGCGCCGGGTTCAACCGGTCGAGGAAAAGAAGCCCCGCACCCTGGCGCCGCAGGATGCGCTGGCTACGCTCAAGATCCACGAACAAAGCCGTGGTATGTCTCGCCTGTTCGCCAGTCACCCACCGATTGAAGCACGTATTGCGGCGCTACGGAACATGCCGG
>CAZDWG010000087.1:0-6451 GCA_964509005.1 uncultured Zetaproteobacteria bacterium | reverse complement strand
ATAGAAGACCTACCGCGGCCAGCTTAGGGAGTGTGCTTTTTTGTATTGCACCCCAATGGAACAGACCAGTCCGACCGAGGCCATGGCCAGAGGCAGGAACATCAGTGCCGAACGTGATCCTATCGGCCCCAGCACATCCATGGACATGGTTGAAGCCATGGCGATGGTAGCAATGATGGCGCCACAGTAGGATTCAAAAATATCGGAACCCATACCGGCAATATCGCCCACATTGTCGCCCACGTTATCAGCAATGACGCCCGGATTACGTGGATCATCCTCCGGGATACCGGCCTCCAGCTTACCCACGAGATCGGCGCCAATATCGGCACTCTTGGTAAAGATACCGCCACCGACACGCGAAAACAGCGCTACCGAGGACGCTCCCATACCGAAACCATGGATGGCATGTGCGGTCTCGGGATCACCGCCAAAGAAGAGATACAACGTCCCCAGCCCCAGGAGACCAAGTGCTGCGACGGTCAGACCCATAACGGAGCCGCCGAGAAACGCGACGGACAGAGCCGCGGCCGCGCCCTTCTCATGGGCTGCCGTCGTCGTGCGCACATTGGCGCGCGTGGCCGTAAACATGCCAAAAAATCCCGCTGACATCGAACAACCCGCACCTGCCAGAAAGGCAATCGTGGTATGAAGCCCTAGAAAGAGGAAGAGAAGCACCGCGACAATCACAACGAATAATGTTAAAATCAAATACTCGCGTTTCAGAAACACCATGGCACCGAGACGAATGGCCTCGCCAATGCGTATGATTTTATCTTCACCGGCAGGATTTTTCATGACCACGAGGTGAATGCCATAGGCTGCGGCCAGCCCGATTACACCCAGGAAAACCGGCATCATCGTTATTGTCATTATTTCTCCCCTTAACCTATTTACGAATACCGCCACCCCCAGGCTTCCACCCTACAAAATCCGCTGCGCGTCTTTCGCGGGGCGAGGCCAGTTGCTCCTTTGCCCGCACCGAATCCCTCGTCGGTCGTCCGTATGCACGGTTACGGTCTCTCTCCTCGGAATCCGCCAGCGAACAAAGGCCCGGCGTACAAAAAGGTCAAAGGCCGTTTGGACAAACGTAAGGTCGCCCGAAGGGTGAGGGCTGCAAGCCCGAATCAATCATCGCGGCGATTCATGAATCATGCGGGTTAGTTCGCGCGGGGTGAGACCGCGCACCCGGATCAATGATCACGGCAACTCATGGGTCGCGCGGGCTGGAATTAATGCAGGCTAATATCGCGCAATCGAATCCATAATTTCGCATCTGGCCGCATCCACGCCCTCCCAACCCTGCACCTTTACCCATTTTCCAGGTTCCAGATCCTTATAATGTTGGAAAAAGTGTATAATCTGGTCCAGCAAAAACTTCGGCAGATCATCGAATTCTTTTACATCTTTATAAATAGGATTGACACTGGATACGGGCACGGCAAGCACCTTGGCGTCAATACCTTTTTCATCTTCCATCTTGAGTACGCCCACCGGACGGCACGGCACCACGCAACCGGTGATCAGCGAGAACTTGCTTACCACCAATGCATCCACGGGGTCACCATCTTCAGACAACGTGTTCGGCACAAAACCATAGTTACATGGGTAATGCATGGCCGTGTGCATAAAGCGGTCGACAAAGAAGGCGCGAGACGCCTTGTCCAACTCGTATTTGACCGGATCAGCGTTCTGTGGCACCTCAATGATGACGTTGATGTCCTCGGGCGGGCTGTTCCCCGCAGGAATTTTGCTGATGTCCATGATTACTCCTCAAATCCGAATTTGCAGGAGATTGTAGGCATATAGACGCCAGACACAAGCTATCCTCGTTGATAGACGTTATGCTTGGCGAGTGATTATCGTTTCCGTTACGCATCAGATGCTCTATCACCGCCGCCAGACAGGCGTATTCCATGCGTATCCCGTTTCCACCGCAATGGCTGGCTGCGGCAATGATAGGGATAGCCTGAAGACCCCGTTGGGCCGTCATCGCATTTGTGCCAAAATCGGAGGTGGCATGCCGTCTTTCACCGCCTTCACCGCCCGTATTCCGGTCGGTATTTATGACCCCGCGCACCATACCCCTTCTCGCGGCGGAACGGACCATGATTGGATATTGTCACGTATCCTGTGGCTGGAGGGCATGGAAACAGGGAAAAACAGGCGCGGTCACGTGGATACAAAATCGCGTTTTATTTACATCCACGGTACGCACGATGAAAACAGGATTGGGACTCCGGCCTCGCATGGCTGTATCCGCATGCGTAATGCGGATGTGCTGGAATTGTTTGAGCATACGCACACGGGAGAAATGGTGCATATTATTTATTTACAGCTAAGGCCAGCAAAGCCGGAACCAAACGAGCTATGCACCACAGAGGACACAGAGAGCACAGAGAATATCGAATGAGGAAAAATGCACAGTTTATTCTCAAGTTTTGTTCCCTATGTGGTAACTACTCAGCACCCCTATGGATTGGCTGTCATTGCGAGGAGGAACGACGAAGCAATCTCGTATTTCCACGAAATTCAAGATTGCCGCAGTCGCTTTCGCTCCTTCGCAATGACAAAACGATGGGTGCTGAGTAGTTACCCTCTGTGCTCTCTGTGGTGAAATATCTTGTGCATTTTGCATTAAGATTTTACGGATAAGCCCGAACCCCTATGAACCGCAGCAAAGCTTAAGCCGGAGCGACGATTTGTTTGCCGACAGACTCTAAGGTAACATCGTCCATCTTTTACAAAGGCACAAAAAATCATCCGTTTCAGGGAGCGAAATTCTTGTTCAAACGTATATTGGTGGCCAACCGTGGTGAATGCGCCATTCGCGTCATTCGTTCCTGCCGCGAGTTGGGTATTGAAAGCGTTGCCATCTACACCAAGGAAGATGCGCACGCCCTGCATGTAAAGAAGGCGGACCAGGCCGTGCTCATCGGCCCGGATCCGGTAAAAAGTTACCTGAATATTCACCGCATCGTGGATGTCGCCGTAGAAACCGGATGCGATGCGATGCATCCGGGCTACGGGTTCTTGTCTGAAAACCCTGAATTCGCCGAACGCATCATGGATGCGGGTATCACCTATATTGGACCCGACCCTGCCGCCATCCGCAATATGGGAGACAAAACGCGGGCGCGGGCGGCCATGATTGCTGCTGGCATCCCCGTCGTGCCCGGTTCAGAAGACGTATTGTCCGGGCTTGAAGAAGCTCTGGAGACAGCCGAATCCATGGGCTACCCAATCATGCTCAAGGCAGCGTCCGGCGGCGGCGGACGCGGTATCCGCCGATGTGATACGCCTGCCCAACTACGGGAGAATCTGGAAATTACCCGGCGTGAATCCCTGGCCGCTTTTGGCGATGATGCCATTTTTATGGAGAAGTGTATCGTCCGGCCCCACCATATCGAATTCCAGATTCTGGCGGACATGCATGGCCATGTGGTTCACCTGTTCGAGCGTGATTGCTCTATCCAGCGACGCAACCAGAAACTGATTGAAATTGCGCCCAGTAATTTTATTGATGATAAACTGCGTAACGAAATGGGCGCGGTGGCCGTAGCCGCTGCACGCGCCGTCAATTATATCAACGCTGGCACGGTCGAGTTTCTGGTCGATGCGGATCATCATTTCTATTTTATGGAAATGAATACACGCCTACAGGTCGAACACCCCATCACCGAAGCTATCACTGGCAAGGATCTGGTTGCCGAACAAATCAAGGTTGCATCCGGCCTGCCTCTGGACTTCACGCAGGACGATCTGCACCTCTCAGGCCATGCCATTGAATTCCGCATCAATGCCGAGGATCCGAAAAACAATTTCCTCCCTACACCGGGGCGTATCACCCGTTATCATTCTCCGGGAGGTCTGGGCGTGCGCGTGGACGGCTGTGTTTATCCCGGATATATCATTCCGCCGTTTTATGATTCGATGTGTGCGAAGCTGACCATCTGGAGCCCTACCTGGCCACTGACTGTAACGCGCGCCTGCCGGGCACTTAATGAATACGATATTCGTGGCGTGCGCACCACCCTGCCCCTGTATCGCCACATTGCGAAATCCGAAGTATTTGGCACGGGTGTATTTCATACCGGATTCCTGGAAGAGCATCCGGAACTGCTGGAATACCAGCCGTTCGAACAGAGAGAGGATATTGCCGCCGCCGTCGCCGCCGCCATTGCGGCGTATGCAGGGCTTTGACTATAAACCGTATCCTTTGTTGTGCCTTCGGGGTAATATTTTTAACCTGCATTATTCATGAATCGCCGCGATGATTGCGCAGGACCTTTGTTCGCAGCGGATTCCAAGGAAGGAGACCGTAGCCATGCATACGGACGACCGACGAGGGATTCGGTGCGGACAAAGGAACAAGCAAGGGCGCGGCAGTATTTGTGAATAATGCAGGTTAAGGAGTTCTCATGATTAAACGCAAATTGGCGATTACGGAACTGGCATTGCGCGACGGGCATCAGTCATTGCTGGCCACGCGCATGCGCCTGGATGACATGCTACCCATTTGCGAAAAACTGGACGCTGTCGGCTTCTGGTCCATTGAAGCATGGGGCGGAGCTACATTCGATACCTGCCTGCGCTACTTAAAGGAAGGTCCGTGGGTTCGTTTGCGCGAACTGAAGCGAGCCATCCCCAACACGCCGTTGCAAATGTTATTACGTGGCCAGAACTTGCTCGGCTACCGCCATTACGCGGACGACGTGGTCAGGAAATTCGTGGATATGGCATGCGCCAATGGCGTTGATATATTCCGCATCTTCGACGCCATGAATGATCCGCGCAACGTGCGCGTGGCCATCGCTCAGGTAAAGGAAAATGAGCATCACGCCGAAGGCGCAATCTGCTATACCATTAGCCCTGTTCACACGCTGGAATATTTCGTGAATCTGGGTAAAGAATTCGAAGATATGGGCTGTGACACGCTGGCCATCAAAGATATGGCCGGATTGCTCACGCCACGGGCCGTACGCGAACTGGTGACCGCATTGAAACAGGTAGTTTCCATTCCGCTACATCTGCATAGTCATGCCACAGCGGGTCTGGCTGAAATAGTCGAGTGGGAAGCCGTACATGCCGGTTGTGACATCATTGATACGGCCATTTCGCCGTTGGCGGGCGGAACCAGTCACGCACCCACGGAAGCGATGGTCGCGGCATTCGCCGAAACGGAATTCGATACGGAACTCAACCTTGATCTGCTACAGGATATTGCCGCGTACTTTCGCGACGTGCGCAAGAAATACGCCCGTTTCGAATCGGATTTCACCGGCGTGGATACGCGCGTACAAAGCAATCAAATTCCCGGCGGCATGATTTCCAATCTGGCCCACCAGCTTAAGGAACAGGGCGCGCTGGGACGTATGGATGAAGTTATGGATGAAGTGCCGCGAGTGCGCGCGGACTTTGGTTATCCGCCACTGGTCACC
Source organism: uncultured Zetaproteobacteria bacterium (assembly GCA_964509005.1). GTDB lineage: Bacteria > Pseudomonadota > Zetaproteobacteria > Mariprofundales > Mariprofundaceae > JAUZQZ01. Next base: position 1,010 of record CAZDWG010000087.1, on the reverse strand, counting down.
CCAACCAGCCAGATTGTCGGCACACAGGCCGTTCTAAACGTCATATCCGGCAAGAAATACAAAGTGATTACCAATGAAACCAAGGCCTATCTGAAGGGTATGTATGGTCGATCCCTGGGTGAGATCAACAAGGATGTCCGCAGGCTGGCACTGGGCGACGAAGATGTCGTGGATGTGCGCCCGGCTGATTTGATCGAATCCGAAATGGATGTGTTGACACGTGAGATAGGGGACAAAGCCAACAGCGTGGAGGATGTGCTGTCCTATGCTCTGTTCCCGGCCATTGCGCTTGAGTTCTTCGAAGAACGGGCTGCTGGCACATTCAAACCCGAGTCGCTGGAAACACCCGTCGCCCAGGCATCAACGGAACCTGCGGCAATCCCTCTGGCGCCGACCGAATTCAACCTCACCATTCACGGTGAGGATTACCATATCAGCATTGAGGGAACTGGCCACAAGAGCGCCGATGTCCGCCCCTTTTATGTAAAAGTGGACCATGTTCTTGAAGAAGTGATGGTGGAAACCCTCACGGAGGTAGTCCCGACCGCCGATGGCGCCATTGATGCCAGGAAAGCATCCAAAGGCTCACTTCGGCCCAAGGCCAGCTCCGATAGCGATGTGACCACGCCCATGCCGGGGCGTATCGTCGCCATTCATGCCGAGGCAGGCCAGCAGGTGAAAGCGGGAGATACCGTGCTGGTCGTCGAAGCCATGAAAATGGAGAATCCGGTGCATGCGCCGGTCTCCGGTACGGTCAAAGTAATTCATGTCAGCGTCGGCGATAACGTCAACCCTGATGAATGTTTGATGGAAATTGAATATAATGAATCTTGACCCCAGGAACCGCCATTGAATATGGATGCAGGGTGTAAGCATTTGGTTCGTATGGTGTTTCGGGAAATCATGTAGTCACCTCATTGGTGATGAATGGTTTCCCGGAATGCCAGACGGATCAAAGGGTTGCGGCATGCGCCATATGTCAATGTCGGTTCCTGGGTTGACAGAGCGTA
>CAZDWG010000086.1:0-6468 GCA_964509005.1 uncultured Zetaproteobacteria bacterium | reverse complement strand
CCCGGAGGAATCCGTGGGTATACCTTCTTCCCGCCGGATAGCGAATGCCTAGCGCAAACAAATATTGATGCGCTTGTTGAACTCGAAGGCGGAATAAAACGGAGCGGATGATCATGGCTAACACAAGAATATGCCAGGAATGCAAGGCGGAAATTCCAAGAGATGTGCGCAAGTGCATGCATTGCGACGCAAAACTTGAAGAGTTTAAAAAAGGCGTCCTGCCGGGATGGATATTAGCCATTTTATTGTTGTGTCTGATTGTGGGATATTTTATTTGGGTGTTCGAGTCTGCATACTTCCCCGGATGATGCGCCGACATTCGGGGGCATGTTCCCTTCTAATTTCTTAAATTCTGACCGTCTGTTTTTGACCGAATTGAGCCCTTCAAGTTTAGTGCGGCAGGACGCTGGTTGGGATTAAAACCTTGAGGGGGATCATCAAGTGCAGCGGGTCGGTGGGCGATGGTTCCAGGCCGAATTGCTGATACCATGTTCTGGCTTGATCATCTTTGGCGTGAACCGGAAACGCCCGGCATCCGGCGATGTCGGCAACCATAACTGCGCGCAACATGGCATCTTTCAGCAGGCCTTTGCCCAAGCCTCTCCCCTGATATTTCAAGTCAACGGCAAGCCTTGCCAGCAGGATGACCGAAATGGTGATTTATCAATGGCTTTCAGTTACATAAGTCCGTATGCGCTTGCGCCATCCTGCAAGCCAGCGGGACTCATGGCGCCTGGGTGGAGATAATGCCACGCGCCGGGTCAAAATCCGGTCGGCTGTCGCAGCAAACTCCCTGATGGCAGCCATCCCCGGTTTACTCCCTTGCATATGCTCCAGCACCTGCAACAGACCCCAGCCCTGACCATGATAACGTTCCTTTGGATTGACCCCTTCACCCTTGAAGTTCACATAATCCATCAGCGCATACATGCCCATTGGCGCTACCCTGACTCTCTCAAACTGCCGACGGATGTGCTTATGCTGATTCTCCGGCACATGGGTAAGCATCAAGGGTAGAGACTTTTTCAAGCGATTTTGCATAAAGCTGGCTTGATATGGCATGGTTTTGATTAGAAAAGAGCGAAAACTTGTCATTTTTTGTGATTTCTGTGCAGCCTCAAATGGTTTTCGGTCTGGCCACGGGCAACCCTTACCGGCCTGAATCCATGGCGGAATGTCAACCTTCCGCTGACGCATAAAACGAATCAGTCTGGGAAAGCTCTCGCTGAAATGTTTGTCGCTTTCGGGTGTGCCTCGCGGGTACCAGATGAAATGACCCATACCGAGGGATGCGAATGCCTCACCCTTGTTCCATGTGGTCAGGCAGGCTTCCCGTCCATTGCACTCATTGTGAAAAACAAGCCGGGCGATACGCTCCATCTGGATCGCTTCCACCCCTGCAACGGTCGACGTACCGGCCATCACGATCGGTTCACAGGGCTGGATGAAGGTTGCCGCAACCAGGCTAATGCCACAGAATAGTAATCTACACGTCTTCACGCATGCCTCCAGCCGCCCGAAGGCGATACCCGCGGAAGGCAAAAAATACGGTAACCACTCACCACGGTAAAATGCTTTTAATCCTGTCTTTCCGCATACTAGACGCTATAGTTGCCTAAATCATGTGCAATCTATCCGTTTCACCCAAGTCGGGCTTCATGCTGGGTCGCATGCGTATCGACGTACCGCTGGCGTTGGCGCCCATGGCGGGAATTACTGACTTGCCTTTCCGTCGTATATGCAAACGTTTCGGCGCCGGATTGATGGTAACGGAAATGCTCGCCTCCCGTGCCGTGGACCAGGGCAGGAAGCGCACCGATCGCATGGCTGAAATCGGCCATGACGAACATCCCGTCGGCATCCAGATTGCCGGTTCCGATCCCGGTTACATGCAGGAGGCCGCGCGCTGGGCAGCGTCCAGGGGCGCTGACTTCATTGATATTAACATGGGCTGCCCGGTTAAAAAGATATGCAGGCAAGTCGCCGGTTCCGCGCTATTGAAGGATGAAGCCGCCGTTGCGCGGATTCTGGAAGCCGTGGTCGGGGCTGTGCCGCTGCCCGTGACGTTGAAAATCCGTACGGGTTGGGATCAGGCTTCAAAGAACGTCGCACGTGTTGCAAAAATTGCCGAGGCATCAGGCATTGCCATGCTGACGGTCCATGGGCGGACACGATCACAAATGTTCAATGGCCATGCGGACTGGGAAGATATTGGGCTGGCCAAACAGTCCGTTTCCATTCCGGTGCTGGGCAACGGTGATGTGGTGGACGCCGCTTCAGCCATGGCCATGTTGCGTATTGCGGGATGCGATGGGGTGATGATTGGCCGTGCCGTGCAGGGCAATCCGTGGGTACTGGCCGAGGTGAAGGCCGCACTGCTGGGCGAGCAGACGCCCGTCAGACCGGATGGCGCTACGCGCTGGCGCGTGGTCCGGGAACATATGCTGGCACTGGCGCAACATCATGGTGAACAAACAGCCTCAAAGCTCGTACGCAAACATGTGATCTGGTACAGCAAAGGCCTGGATGCGTCGGCTGAATTTCGCCGTTATTTTCAATCGCTGGCGGAATGGCAAGCGCAGCTTGCAGCCGCAGAGGCCTTCTTCCGTGAAGGTCATAACACTCGGGTCTGGTTGCGTGCCGCCTGAATCCATTGCGGTCTCCTCCATCCCTCTACCCATGCTGACGCTGGATAATGAGGGCTTCATCCTGAGCGCCAACATGGAAGCACAATCCGCGCTGGGCATTTCCGAACGGGCGCTGGCAGGGCGCCATGCATCCAATTTATTCGCACCGGAATCGGAAATTCGGATCATGCTCGCCCACATGAAGGGAAATTATGGCTCGCTCTCCAGTCATGGCCTGTGCGAACGCAGCAGCAATGCGCCATGTTCACTGCATATTGGCCCCATCCCTAACGGTTATGCTCTGTTGATGGTTCCCGAGGCCGGCAGACAGGAACTGGAGCAACACGTCAAGCGTCAGGAGATGGCCGAGGCCGTCGCTAGAATTGCACTGGAAATGGCGCATGAAGTGAAAAATCCGCTGGCTGCCCTGCGCGGTGCAGCGCAATGGCTGTCCGAACGCTTGTCGCAAGGGGATCAAAGGGAAGCGGCCATGATGATGCTTACCCAGGTTGATCTCATCCGCGAACGTATTGACAGCTTTTTACAACTGGGTCCTCGCGCGCCCGTTGGTATGGAAGCCATCAATATTCACAGCTTGATTGATGATGTGTGCGGCACGCAAGGCGGCGTTACCGTGCGCCGTGTTTTCGATCCCAGCCTGCCCCTGATCCAGGCCCATGCGGGCCGACTGCGGCAGGCCATAGAAAATCTGTGGAGCAATGCCCTGGAAGCGAAAGCCACGCATATCGAGTGGCTAACCCGTGTGAACACCACCATCAAACTGCCCGCGCACAAGGGTCCCGTTCTGGAAGTGCGCATCACCAATGACGGCGAGCCCGTCCCCCAACGCATTCGGGACCACCTGTTTGAACCTTTTGTTACCGCCAAGGCGCGTGGTAACGGATTGGGGCTGGCGCTGATCCAGCGCGTGGTGCAGGAGCACCATGGCCAGGTTAAGCTACAATCGGAAGCGGGCCGTACCAGCTTTATTTTGCACTTGCCTTTAGGGGAAAGCGGATGATGCGCGTACTGGTTGTGGATGATGATGAAGGTATCCGCTGGGTGCTGGCGCGCGTACTCAGTGAAGAGGGTATGGAAGTCGTGCAGGCAGGAACACTGGAGGAGGCCGAGCGAGCCATGGCCGAGCAGGATTTCGCGCTGGTTTTTCTCGATGTTTATCTACCGGATGGCAATGGCATGGAGGCTGTAGAGGCAGGTCGGTTTGCGGCACCGGTGGTTTTGCTGACGGCGGAGACTACGTTTGGCCACGCCGCTCAGGCGTACCGCGTGGGCGCGATGGAATATTTGCCCAAGCCCTTTGATCTGGATGAAGTGCGCTCCCTGGCACGCCGTGTCAAGCCCCAGGCGGAAGAAACAAGGCATGATCAAAACACGGATGAGACGAATTTAATTATTGGTCGCAGCGCATCCATGCAGCAGTTGTTCCGCACATTGGGTCGCATCGCCGCATCCGATTTAACCGTATTAATCACCGGCGAATCAGGTACCGGCAAGGATTTGGTGGCGCAGGTGTTACATCAGCAAAGCAAGCGTAACAGCAACCGTTTTGTCCCGATCAATACGGCTGCTATTCCCGCAGAATTACTGGAATCAGAATTGTTTGGGCACGAAAAGGGTGCATTCACCGGCGCGGATCGCGCCCGCGCGGGGCGCTTTGAACAAGCAAATCATGGAACATTGTTCCTGGATGAAATTGGCGATATGCCGGCCAGCCTGCAAGTTAAACTGCTGCGGGTGCTGGAGGAGGGCGTGGTCCAACGTGTCGGCAGCCATGAAGACCGGCCCGTAAATGTCCGCCTGCTGGCGGCGACACATCAGGATTTACAATATAAAATCAAGCAGGGGACCTTTCGCGAGGATTTGTATTATCGTCTGAACGTGATTCCGGTACATATCCCGCCCCTGCGCGAACGCATGGATGATATTCACCAACTGGCCGAGGCCATGCTGGCGGCTGCGGGTGAGGAGTTGGAGATGAGGCCGCCCATTCTGCTGGATGAAGCTACCAATCTGCTTAAAACCTACGATTGGCCGGGTAATGTGCGCGAATTAAAGAATGTCATGCGCAGGTTGGCGCTGCTCACGCCCGGTGCTGCCATTACGCTGTCGGATGTTGCACTGGCGCTGGGTAATCAGGATAACCATACGCGGAAGGAAGAAACCCTGTCCGAAGCCGTTAACCGCTGTATCCGCCGCTACATGGACGGACTGGGCTATGCCGAAGCGGTGGATATGCACAAGCATATGCTGGGCGAAGTAGAGCCTCCGTTACTCATGTTGGTCATGAAGCGCTGCAAGGGCAATCAGATCAAGGCAGCGCGGATGCTGGGGCTGAATCGTAATACGGTACGTAAACTACTGCGCCAGTATCAGATTGATCCGGCATATTTCCGCACTTAATGTCGTCAACCACACAACGTATCGTGGAGCTGGAAACCAAGCTGTCGTTTCAGGAACATCTGATTCAGGATCTGGATGAGGCATTAACCCGGCAACAGCGACAACTTGATACGTTACAGCACACACTGAATGCGATGTACGGACAACTTGGGACCGAATTGACGGATGCTGCCGAACCGTCGCCGGAAGAAATTCCACCTCCGCATTACTGATGCTGAATCGATGAAGATAAAGCTCAAGCGTATTTATGAACAGCCGTCTGCGGATGACGGTCTGCGCATATTCGTGGATCGGCTGTGGCCCCGTGGCCTGACAAAAGACAAGGCAAAGATGGATATTTGGGCGAAAGAGATCGCGCCCTCCACGGAGCTTCGTCGCTGGTATGGGCATGATTCCGGGAAATGGCGGCAATTCAGAACGCGTTATTTCGAAGAACTGGATCATAAACCGGAAGAAGTCGGGCAACTCATGCGCCATGTGCAAAAAGGTGAAGTGACGCTACTGTTCGCCGCCAGGGAAGAGCACCTGAATAATGCCAGCGCCCTGAAGGCATATATTGAATCCCGCCGCTCTTGCATAGCCGCATTTATGAATAATCCAGGATAGTTCCTTGCCGTAATCCCGCGCCATGGCCAGCATGGCCAAATGAATATCGTGACATGGAACGTAAACTCGCTAAACGTGCGCCTGCCGCATGTGCTGCGCTATCTGGATAAACATGCGCCGGATATCCTGGTTTTGCAGGAAACCAAGCTCCCGGATGAACGATTTCCACAAAGTGACATTGAGTTAGCGGGCTATCACGTCTGCTTTTCCGGTCAAAAGACCTATAACGGCGTTGCCATTCTGAGCCGCATTGTGCCGGAAGATCTTACCGCGAACATACCACAATTCGATGATCCACAACGCAGGCTGCTGGCCGCCACCATAGACGGCGTACGCATCATTGATGTCTATATTCCCAATGGACAGGAAGTGGATTCAGAGAAATACCGGTATAAACTCCGCTGGCTGGCGTCTTTCAAAACATTCCTAAAACAGGAATTGGCAACGCATGGTAAATTAATTGTGCTGGGCGATTTCAATATCGCACCGGCGGATGTGGATATTCATAACCCGAAGCGCTGGCAGGGAAAAATCATGTGCTCCGATACCGAACGGGAGCAATTTCACGCATTTTTGCGGCTGGGACTGGCGGATACGGTACGCAACCTGCACCCTGAAGAAGGTATGTATTCATGGTGGGACTATCGCCTGAATGCATTCCAGCGGGACTGGGGCTTGCGTATTGACCATGTGCTGGCGACACCAGCGATGAAACCGGCGCGCGCCGGAGTGCATGCCGATGAACGGGGTTCTGAACGTCCCAGTGATCACGCGCCGGTATGGGTCGAATTTGCATGAGGGCACTACATCATAG
>CAZDWG010000085.1:6396-6498 GCA_964509005.1 uncultured Zetaproteobacteria bacterium | reverse complement strand
TATGCGCGCTCACGCACTCCTTCCTTGGAATCCGCTGCAAACAAAGGCTCTGCGCCTGTTCTTTTCTCAAGGGGAAAACGCTTTCCCCTCGCCATGCGGGCC
>CAZDWG010000085.1:2196-6296 GCA_964509005.1 uncultured Zetaproteobacteria bacterium | reverse complement strand
TCTTTGAGCCGGAAATTCCGCCCAATACGGGGAACATCGCCCGCCTCTGCGCCTGTTCTTTTCTCAAGGGGAAAACGCTTTCCCCTCGCCATGCGGGCCAAGCCCGCATGCCTCACCCCTTGCGCATGTCGGCTGTCGCCGCCATGGTGCAGACGCATGGAACCACCGCTACATATCGTACTCTTTGAGCCGGAAATTCCGCCCAATACGGGGAACATCGCCCGCCTCTGCGCCTGCACGGGCTGCCAACTCCACCTGGTGCATCCGCTGGGGTTTGATCTCTCCAATAAACAGTTGAAACGGGCGGGACTGGACTACTGGCCCTTCCTCAAGGTTCGGGAATATGCCGACTGGAAAGCATTGCGCCAATCCCTGAATATGGGCACGGCGTCATGGTATGGTCTTTCAACCAAAGCGACGCAAAGTATCTGGGAATCCGGGTTTACTTCCGGCGATGTACTGGTGATGGGACCGGAGACCCGTGGCCTGCCGTCAGAGATTCTGGAGGAATTAAATACCCTCCGCATACCCATGCGCCAGGATGTGCCTGTGCGCTCTCTTAATCTCTCCTCAGCCTGCTCGATTGCGGTGTATGAGGCCCTTCGCCAAATTACCTGGTTAGCGAGATAAACAGCTCCGGCAAGCGTTCCGGCAAGCGCTCGATATTATCAATCACCGTGTATTGCCGACCAAAGATGTCGGTGACATATTCATCGGCCTTTGGATCGAGATTGATGCACCATGTGTAGATACCGTCCCGATCCAGCTCCTGTACCGCCTTGCGGGCATCGGCAATCAGATGTTGATCGTCCTTCACATCCACATCGTGCGGACGCCCGTCGGTGAGAATCAACAGCAGTTTTTTGTCCGCCTGCTGCTGCTTGAGTCCATGTCCGGCATGGCGCAGTGCCGCGCCCATACGGGTTGAAAAGGCCCCTTTCATGGCGGCAATTCTGCCCTTGACCTCATCACCCCAACGCTCGGAATAGCCTTTCAGGTGAAGGTAGCGCACCTCATGACGGGAATTGGAATGGAAACCGCCAATGGCAAATGGATCGCCCATCCTGTCTACCGCCCAACCCAAAAGCGATACAGCCTCCTGCGACAGTTCCAGGATGGTTTGCCTGCAACCCTCCGGTTTTTCATTCAGCGATACGGAAAGATCCAGCAGCAGCGATACGGCAATACTGCGGCCATCGGTGCGGTGGCTCATATTGATGCGCGGGTCGGGCTGCGAACCCGCCTTGTAATCAATCAGTGAACGAAGGGCAACATCCAGATCCAGATCCGTACCATCCTCCTGAAAACGGATGCGCACCCTGTGCTGCGGCTTGAGTATATCGAGCATGCGCTCCAGCCGCTTGACCACCTGCGCATGCTTGGCCAACAACTGATCGACCATGGCCGCTGAAGCGGATGGGTGCAGGTGTTCAGACAAGCTTACCCAGTCCGGACGGTAGGCCTGCGTATGGTAATCCCATTCATCATAATGACACATGGGCTGTTCAAAGTCCTGATCCTCAGGCTCGGAATCATTGTGCGATTCCGGCGTGTAATCTTCATCGCCCTGATCCTGATACAGCCACATGTGCCGATTGTCATCACGATATTCAATGTCCACATCATCAAGAAACATATCGGTGGACATATCCGAATCCCGGCGCGATTTAACGTACCACTGGATCGCCAGCGACGCTGCATCCTGCGTGCCTGATCCACCCTCCTCCATCATCGCATGGAAACGGCCGATAAAATCGTTGAGCACTATATCCTGATAGCCGTGTTCGAGATCAAGTGTCGCGCGTGAGAACATGGTCAAGCGATGGTACACATCGCACCAGCCTTCAGGGCATGCGCCTTCTACCGGCTTTGGATGCAGAGACAACCACAAGCGCCTTAAACCTGGCCATATCTGAATCGCCAGCCACTCGACACGGGCATCCTCAAACATTTCGGCGGCCACATGCTGAAACGGAGAGAAGTTGTCGGCCAGAATCGGCGTGGTCCAGCGCCGATGCGCCGCGATATGGGCAAGCAGCGCTCGATAACGGTCAATACCCGGCACACCGTTCTGATCGTCGTAGACATCTGGAAGATGGATGCCGTTTTTATCGAAATAAGGCCTGGGCTTGCGGATCTCATCAAACAACAGTGAATACGGACGACAGCTCATCTCTGTTTTCCAGAGTCCGGCCAGATACAGGTCAAGCAGGCGCTCGTGATCAACCATGAGCGTGCCATGGCGCTGGCGTTGCAGCATGGTATGCGCATCCACCGATTGCAGGGCAAAATAATTGGACTGCCCCTCCGCATCATTCCGGTATGCCTTAACACCATATTCGGCCCAATGCTTCAACGCGCCAAGGGGTAAACGATTCAGCAGCGATGGCACGCTGTTCAGGAAATCCACAAAAGACGGGCTCGGATGCGTTGCCACAATGCCATGCAGCGAGGTTGTGGTTTCCTGCATTACGTCATCAAGCAGTCGCAGATAGTCCTCGAACAACGCCATATCCTCAAGGCGTCTGGCCGCTGTCACCGCCGTCTGTAAAAATGGCACAATGGCATTGCCATTAGGCGTACGTGAAATTTTCCAGGCGAAATCCTTCAGCTTGTCAATCGAATGTTCGCCTATGATAGCGGCAACTTGCGGTGCCTCTTTAAGGAACGCCAGCATCGGCTCGACGCCCCGACCAAGCTTGCCGAGGAATTTGGCACCGTCCAGCCAGCCTCGCACACCTTCCGCCGAGAGCAAGCGCATGGCCTCGGCAGCGCATTCATCAAATACCGCATCCACCGCCGGGAACGTCCGTCCCAGGCTTTCGCGCAATACTTCGATATCAGCTTTAGCCACGGGCATGTTATTTATTTACAGCTCCTTACCCAAACACTGAATCAATCGCATGGTCCAGCGTATCCCGGATGTCGGCGTCATCGGTAATCGGCCGTACCAGTGCCATGCGGCAAGCTGCCCTCGGCGCAACACCCTGATTGATGAGTTGCGCGGCATAGACCAGTAGCCGTGTGGAGATGCCCTCATCCAGGCCATGCCCCTTCAGGTTGCGTCCTGTCTCACCAATCTTGACGAGCTTTACGGCGAGACTCGCATCAATTCCAGTCTCCCTGGCGATGATACCCGTCTCGACATCGGCCACGGCATAATCAAACTCAAGCGCTGAAAAACGCTGCTTCGTGGACTGCTTCAAATCCTTCATCAGGCTTTGATAACCGGGATTATAGGAAATCACCAGTTGAAAATCCTCATGTGCCTCCACCAATTCGCCCTTCTTGTCCAGGGGCAGCGTTCGACGATGATCGGTCAGGGGATGGATGACTACGGTGGTGTCCTGGCGCGCCTCGACGATCTCGTCCAGGTAACAGATCGCGCCCATGCGAGCGGCTTGTGTCAGCGGACCATCCTGCCAGCGCGTACCTGTGGCATCGAGCAGGAACCGCCCGACCAGATCGGAAGCGGTCATGTCCTCATTGCAGGCTACCGAAATGAGTGGTTTATTGAGTTTCCAGGCCATATATTCCACAAAACGGGATTTTCCGCAGCCTGTCGGACCCTTAACCATCACCGGCAGCCTGGCGGCATAAGCGGCTTCGTATAGTTCGGTCTCATCAGACTGCGCCTGATAAAATGGCTCTTCGTGTATCCTGTATTGTTCTTTGTCGGTCATCGCGCACTCCCGCATGAGATCCTTGTGGACATCACATCCAATATATCTAATCCTTCCTTCATGGTAGCTCATCTCCCCGATTATCGCTCTGCCCTGGTGAGTCATCCTTCTTGCAAGAGGTGGCCATGATGTCCGGCTATCCGTCATATTCCAACCACGCCTCTCTGTCAGCGCTGGATATCGCTGTTTCGGCGACACTCCACCTGCTGGTCCTCGCCATTATTCTGACCTTTGGACTCTGGCATCGGCCAACGCAAGCGTTCCATCCCGTCATCGTGAAGGTTCACCTGATTTCCGCACATCGGCTTAAGCAGCTACAACATCGGAAGCATCACGTCGTCCATACCAAAAAGAAGCGTCATAAACCAAAAGCAAAACCAAAGCCGGTACTGAAGCCTAAGCCGAAACTGAAACCGA
>CAZDWG010000085.1:0-2096 GCA_964509005.1 uncultured Zetaproteobacteria bacterium | reverse complement strand
GAAACCGACGGTGAAGCTTAAACCAAAACCGGTCGCAAAACTCAAACCAAAACCTGCTCCCAGGCATCAGGTTAAGCCGAAGCACAAGGTTAAGGATAACTTTAACCCCTTCAAGCCCCTGGAATCCACCACCGATGTGGAATCGGCCCCCACCATCACCCCCAGAGCGGCACAAGTGTTTCGGGGTCAATTATCCAGGCAGGAAATTAACCGCTATATCGCTCTGATTCAGGATGCGGTGCAAGAACACTGGAAGGTTCCGAATATTAACAGGCATGTGCGAAATCCACTGGTGGAAATGATTCTGAACCCGGACGGCAGCGTGCGTAGCGTCCGGATACTTGAATCCTCTGGTAATACAGCGCTGGATGCATCCCTCATACGGGCTATTGAAGCGGCGAGCCCATTTCTGGTTCCGAGGGAACATTTTGAACTCTTCCGCAACAATAAAATCCGTTTTCATCCTCTGCGCTGATCTGCGTTATTTGTGATGAACCGGATACAATCGTATAATTGACTTGATGGATAACGTCAGCAAAAACAACGTTATTGAACAAGCATTGCGGGAAACCTAGATGCGCTTTACCGCAATCGTACAAACAGCGCCGGATGCCATTATCTCTATTGATGAAGGTCAACGCATTATCCTGTTCAACAAAGGCGCTGAAAATATCTTCGGTTATCAGCAGGATGAAGTGCTGCGAAAGCCACTGAACTTACTCATTCCGGAACGCTTCAGAGGCATCCATGAGCAGAAGGTTGCCGATTTCGCGGCAGACCATGAAACAGCTCGCTATATGGACAGCAGAAACAATATCACATGTCTGAAGAAAAATGGTGAGGAGTTTGCCGCCGAGGCCTCCATCTCCAGCACCGAAGTATCCGGAAAAAGGGTCATGTCAGTTATTCTGCGCGACATCAGCGACCGCAAGCGCGCCGAGGAACAACTGAGCGAACAACGCAGGTTCATGCAGGCTATTTTGGATAACGCGCCTGTCGGCATCTGGCTGCTTGGCACGGATCATCGTATCAAATTTATCAATCCCATCTTCTGTAACACCGTTGGCGTGAAGGAGCGGCTTTTTCTACAGGTGGAGCACTACTCGGAACTTCTGCCTGAGGATGTAAGCCGCGGTTGCATGGCTTCGGACAAAACCTGCTTCGATACCAGGGCGCAGGTATTCAGCATAGAGGAAATTCCCTGCGTGGATGGCAAGTTACACAGCTTCGAAATCATCAAGGCGCCGATCTTCGACGATCAGGGCGTTATACAAGGTCTGGTCGCCCTGGCCACGGACGTCACCGGCCCCAAACAAAAAGAGGCATCAATCCTGCGCCTGAGCAATGAAAACAGACGATTAGCGCAGCGTCTTCTCCATGTCCAGGAGCAGGAACGTCAGAGCCTGGCGCGGGAGTTGCATGACGAGTTGGGCCAGAGCCTGACCATGATCAAAACAGAGTTGGGCAGGGCGGCTTCGCGCACCTGGAACAGAAAGGAACTGGCCGAGGTTATCAAAACGATTGACAAGGCGACTGACCAGATGATTGCAAGCACGCGCACCATGCTCCAGCGGCTGCGCCCCGCCACGATTGACAGCGTAGGCCTGCAAGGCGCCTTGGCTGAACTGGCTAAAAACTGGGAACGGAAACAGAGCATCCCATGCACGCTTGATTCATCAGGTGATCTGGATAACCTGAATGACAACATCCGTCTTGCGCTCTACCGTATTTTGCAGGAGAGCCTGACCAACATAGCCAGGCACGCCCGTGCAAAGCGGGTACAGGTGCATTGTCACAGACACAAACCTTCCAAAGATGACGATAAGCAGCTTAATGCAGTGACACTGATCGTCGCCGATGATGGCGTGGGCCTGCCAGTGAACAGAGAATCACATCAGGGGCTGGGACTCATCGGCATGCGTGAGCGCGTCCATGCCCTGGGCGGTAACCTGGAAATTAAAAGCGCCCCGAATAAAGGGACGCGCATCGTTGTAATCCTTCCACTGGAAAAGAAAGCTTCATCATGAGTGACGGTTGAAATAAGGGTTCATCCGGCAAATGCATCCTTTCGGGTTTTATGCATTGAGAGAATTTTG